>NZ_JBFRHD010000010.1:0-190065 GCF_052115685.1 Cupriavidus sp. 2KB_3 | reverse complement strand
CTATTTCATGGCGTTTGGCGATCTCACCATAGCCTGCCTGACCGTCCAGGTAGCTCTGGATAACTGTCAGCCTGAACTGCTCCGAGTACCGATACATGAAAAAACACCCCAAAAGTTGGTGTCCAACTTTTGGGGTGCAGTTCAATCGCGAGGCGTCTTTCTTGGTTCGAGTGAGGCCCGGCTTACTGCTTCACGCAATCCACAAAATAAGCCTTCTGGCCATCCACATCGTCTTCCACCAGACCGTGGATGTCTGTCTCGAAGCCCGGGAACAGCTTGTTGAACTCACGTGCGAACTTCAGGTACTGGACGATGGTCCGGTTGAAGCGCTCGCCCGGAATCAGCAGCGGAATGCCCGGCGGGTACGGCGTCAGCAGGATGGCGGTGACGCGGCCTTCCAGCTCGTCCACGGGCACGCGCTCGATCTCGCGGTGGGCCATCATCGCCCAGGCGTCCGACGGCTTCATGGCCGGCTCCATGTCCGACAGGTACATCTCCGTCGTCACACGCGCCACGTCGTTGGCCTTGTAGACGCTGTGGATCGCGTCGCAGAGATCACGCAGGCCCATGCGCTCGTACTGCGGGTACTTGCCGACGAACTCCGGCAGCACGCGCCAGAGCGGCTGGTTCTGGTCGTAATCGTCCTTGAATTGTTGCAATTCAGTGACCAGCGAGTTCCAGCGGCCCTTGGTGATGCCGATGGTGAACATGATGAAGAACGAGTACAGGCCCGTCTTCTCGATGATGATGCCGTGCTCGGCCAGGTACTTGGTGACGATGGCCGCCGGGATGCCGCGCTCGCTGAACTCGCCGTCCACGTCCAGCCCCGGGGTGATCAGGGTGGCCTTGATCGGGTCGAGCAGGTTGAAGCCGTCGGCCAGGTCGCCAAAGCCGTGCCAGCGCTCGTTGGCCTGCAGGATCCAGGCCTCGCGGTCACCGATGCCGTCTTCGATCAGCGCGTCCGGGCCCCAGACCTTGAACCACCAGTCGCCGTTGTTGCCGGCCTCGTAGTCGCCCTCCACCTTGCGCATGGCACGGCGGAAGTCCATCGCCTCCTGGATGCTTTCCTCGACCAGCGCGGTGCCGCCGGGGGCTTCCATCATCGCCGCCGCCACATCGCACGAGGCGATGATCGAGTACTGCGGGCTCGTCGAGGTATGCATCAGGTAGGCCTCGTTGAACCGGTAGCGGTCCAGCTTGCGGGTCTCGGAGTCCTGCACCAGAATCTGGGACGCCTGCGACAGCCCTGCCAGCAGCTTGTGGGTGGACTGTGTGGCGAACACCAGCGCGTCCTTGCTGCGCGGGCGGTCGCGGCCAATCGCGTGCATGTTGCGGTAGAAGTCGTGGAAGGCGGCGTGCGGCAGCCAGGCTTCGTCGAAGTGCAGCGTGTCGATCTCGCTCGCCAGCATCTCCTTGATCTGCTCGGCGTTGTACAGCACGCCGTCGTAGGTGCCCTGGGTGATCGTCAGGATACGCGGCTTCTGGTTCTTGGCCTTGCTGGCGAACGGGTGGTTGGCGATCTTGCGGCGGATGGTCTCCGGGTCGAACTCGCTCTTCGGGATCGGGCCGATGATGCCGTAGTGGTTGCGCGTCGGCATCAGGAACACCGGAATCGCGCCAGTCATCATGATCGCGTGCAGGATCGACTTGTGGCAGTTGCGGTCTACCACTACGATGTCCCCCGGGGCCACGTTGGCGTGCCAGACCATCTTGTTCGAGGTCGACGTGCCGTTGGTCACGAAGTACATGTGGTCCGAGTTGAAGATCCGCGCGGCATTGCGCTCGGATGCCGCCACCGGGCCAGTGTGGTCCAGCAGCTGGCCCAGTTCGTCCACGGCGTTGCAGACGTCGGCGCGCAGCATGTTCTCGCCGAAGAACTGGTGGAACACCTGCCCCACCGGGCTCTTCAGGAACGCCACGCCGCCAGAGTGTCCCGGGCAGTGCCACGAGTACGAGCTGTCCTGCGCGTAGGCGATCAGGGCCTTGAAGAACGGCGGCGCCAGGGTGTCCAGGTAGACGCGGGCTTCGCGGATGATGTGACGCGCCACGAACTCGGGCGTGTCCTCGAACATGTGGATGAAGCCGTGCAGCTCGCGCAGGATATCGTTGGGGATATGGCGCGAGGTACGCGTCTCGCCATACAGGAAGATCGGCAGGTCCGAATTGCGACGGCGCACTTCATTCACGAACGCCCGCAGTTTCTCGATGGCGGCGGCTTCGGGCTGGTCGTCGGCGCGCACGAACTCGTCGTCGTCGATCGAGACGATGAACGACGATGCCCGGCTGGACTGCTGGGCGAACGACGTCAGGTCGCCGTAGCTGGTCAGGCCCATCACTTCCATGCCTTCGCGCTCGATGGCCTCTGCCAGCGCGCGGATGCCCGAGCCGGAAATGTTCTCGGAGCGGAAGTCTTCGTCGATGATGATGACGGGGAAGCGGAATTTCATCGGGCAATCCTTGATGAGAAGGCTTTGGAAAGACTTGAGCCACATGGCCGCCGGAAGGTTCTCCCAGGCGGCGTCATGTGGCTCTTTCGTCAAATAGTGGCGGCCGTCGGTCCGGACGCCGGCATTGTAATGCGGTCAGGTCTTGGGCAGTGTGACACCGTGCTGGCCCTGGTACTTGCCGCCGCGGTCAGCGTACGAGGTCTCGCAGATTTCGTCGCTCTCGAAGAACAGCACCTGGGCGCAGCCCTCGCCGGCGTAGATCTTGGCGGGCAGCGGAGTGGTGTTCGAGAACTCCAGCGTCACGTAGCCTTCCCACTCCGGCTCGAACGGGGTCACGTTGACGATAATGCCGCAGCGCGCGTACGTGCTCTTGCCCAGGCAGATGGTCAGCACGCTGCGCGGAATGCGGAAGTACTCCATCGTGCGGGCCAGCGCGAACGAGTTCGGCGGGATGATGCAGACATCGCCCTTGAAGTCCACGAAGGACTTCTCGTCGAAGTTCTTCGGATCGACGATGGTGCTGTTGATATTGGTGAAGATCTTGAACTCGTCCGCGCAGCGGATATCGTAGCCGTAGCTCGATGTGCCGTAGGAGACGATCTTGCGGCCGTCCTGCTCCCGCACCTGACCGGGCTCGAACGGCTCGATCATGGCGTGCTGTTCCGCCATGCGGCGGATCCACTTGTCGGATTTGATGCTCATATAGGCTGGCGGAATGGACGATGGGCAGCCCGGCCGGGCCGGTGCCGCTGGAATGGGCCGCATTGTACAACCAATCCGGGCGCCGCCCGCCGCGGGCCGCCCCTCCGGCCACCCGTCCGGCTACCCCTCAGGCCGGCGCGGCCGCCTCGGGCTGGCTGTGGCGGAACCGCTCGCGCCCGGTATACAGCAGGAAATGCTTGCCGGTGCAGCGCGCGAACAGGCTCAGGTTGACCCGCTGGGCCATCTGGTAGCCCATCTGGGTCACGCCGGAGCGGGACAGCAGGAATGGAATGCCCATCTGCGCACCCTTGATCACCATCTCGGAGGTCAGCCGGCCCGTGGTGTAGAAGACCTTGTCCTCGCCGGTCATGCCTTCCAGCCACATCCTGCCGGCGATGGCATCCACCGCGTTGTGCCGGCCTACGTCCTCCACGAACATCAGCAGCTCGCTCCCCCGGAACAGCGCGCAGCCGTGCACCGACCCGGCCTGCTTGTAGACCGACTGCTGCAGGCGGATGGTGTCGATGATCGCGTAGAGGGTTTCCTGGGTGAGCGTGGCGTCGCCGGGCAGGCGGATGTTGTCCACCTCGTCCAGCAGCGAGCCGAACACCGTGCCCTGCCCGCATCCCGTGGTCACCACGCGGCGCGCGGTGCGTTCCTCGATGCGGTCCACGCCGGTGCGGGTGGTCACGGCGGCCGAATCGGTCTCCCAGTCCACCTGGATCGCGGCGATATCCTCGATGGATTCCACCAGCCGCTGGTTGCGCAGGTAGCCCAGCACCAGGTGCTCGGGCGAGCCGCCCAGCGTCATCAGGGTCACCAGTTCGCGTTTGTCGAGGTAGACCGTCAGCGGCCGCTCGCCCGGCAGCCAGGCCGGCCGCACGCGGCCCTGTTCGTCAACGACCTCCACCTCCTCGATCAGCGGCACGGCGGCATGGGTCAACTCGGGGCGCAGGGACATGGGGCTGGGGGGCAGGGGCGGGATAGGTGCCGGCCCGTGGCGGGTTGCCGCCATCGGGCCGGTTTCAGGGGGCGTTTCGTACCGCGGAACGACTGGCTATAGCGAGATACGGTGAACGATCAGGAGGCGGCGATCACGCCACACGCGATCCGGCCACCGGAATTGCCGGTCGGCTGGGTGCGATAGTCGTCCGGGTCCTTGTGAACCACCACGGCCTTGCCGATCACGCTGTTCGGGCCCGCGCCGACGGTCACGTCCGGCATCAGGAACTGCACGCGTGCGTTGCCGCTGGCGTCGGCGGTCAGGTTGTTCATGTCGCCGGCATGGTGCTCGGGCATGGTCATCTGGCCGTGCGGTTTGCCGGACGGGTTGAAATGGCCGCCAGCGCTCATCGCGTCAGGGGCCGAGCAATCGCCCTTCTCGTGGACATGGAAACCATGCGAGGTGCCCGGCGGCAGGCCCGTGACCGTCACCACCACCATCACGCCGGCCGTCTGCTGGTCGAACGTGACGCGGCCCGCGGTATTGGTGCCGCTCTTGGACTGCAACGATGCCGCCGCCTTGGCGCCCACGGTCACCCGTGCCGCTGCCGGCGCGGCAGCCGGGGCCGCGCTGGCGCTGGCCGCTTCGCTGCTGGTGCCCGAGGTTCCACAACCCGCCATCATTGCCACGGCGGTGCCCACTGCCAAACCGCAAAGTACACGTTTCATGCCAAACCCTCCTCTAGAGATGACTGCCGTGGCGATTGTAACGCCGCCCCGGCCGGGTGCATGGTGCGCTGCGGAAATCCGTCACACTTCGCCGGGACGCGGCCGCGCGCGCGGCGTGTCGTCCCGGGGCGTGGAGCGCTGGGCGGGAATCTTGCCGGACTGGATGTCGTCGTACCAGATCTGATGGTGCTCCCGGGCCCAGGCCTCATCCACGTAGCCATCGCGCATGGCACGGTAGGCGCCCTCCATGCCGATGGTGCCCATATAGATATGGCCGCAGGCCAGCACGATCATCACCACGGCGGAGACCCCATGGATCACGTGGGCGATCTGCATCGTGGCGCGGTAGTAGTCCAGGCCCGGCACGATCATGTCGAGCACCCAGCCGGAGGCCGAGAGGACCAGCCCCAGCAGCACCATGCCGCCCCAGAACCACATCTTCTCGCCGGCGTTGAAGCGCGCGCTGGGCACATGGGCGCCCGTGGCGAGCCCGCCGAGCTTGCGCACCCAGAGCACGTCCGAGCGGTTCGGCACGTTGTCACGCACGAACACCACGAAGGTGGCGATGATCGACAGCGTGAACACCGGCCCGGTCAGGTTGTGCAGGTTCTTGAGAATGTAGGTGAGCCAGCCGAACAGCGTGTGCCCCATGATCGGTAGCAGGAAGTGCTTGCCGAACAGGATCACGATGCCCGAGATCGCCAGGATCACGAAGGAGATGGCCACGGCCCAGTGCACGAAGCGCTCGGTGGGCGTAAAGCGCTCGATCATCCGGCCCGTGCGCGGGGATTTCAGCGGGATGGTCCGGCGCCAGGCGAAAAAGGCCAGGATCGCCGCCGGCACGAGGATCAGGATCCAGCCGCCCCAGACCGTCAGCACGCCATTGCGGAACAGCCGCCATTGCTGGCCGGTGCGCTGGATCAGCACGCCGGCTTCCTTGGCGGGCAGGCTGCTGTAGTGGTGCTGGTCCGAGTTGACCTCGCGCCAGACCGGCGCGTTGTTGCCCGGCTGGGTCACCGAGCGCTCCTGCTGCGAGCGGGCCTCGGCGGCCACGTCGCGCCGGGGTATGTTGAAGATGTTCTCGCTGGCCACGCCCGCGAACGGCTGCACCGGGTGCGTGGCGGGATTGTTGGCGTCCGCCTGGGCCTGGCCCGGGGTCTGCGCCGAGGTTGGCGCCGAGGTTGGCGCAGAAGGCGGCGAGGCCGGCGTCTGCGCCAGCGCCGCGCCCGCGACACCGGCGGCAAGGACCACCCCGGCCAGCAGGGAATTGAGGGTCTGGATGAGGGTCATGGCGCCTCCCCCGCTCATTGGGTGCGGTTGTACTCGTTCTGGTACTGGTTGCGCTGATGGATCTGACGCTGCCAGCTGTCCTTGTCGCCCGCCGTCCAGCCCTTGGCCACGAACGGGTCGCCGGGGGCGCCTTGCCAGGCGACGGAATCCGCCTTCTTGTGCGTGGACGAGACGGTCTGCGGCTTCTCGCTGCACGCGGCCAGCAGCGCGGCGGCGGCCAGCATCGATACGATGAGCGCGGTGCGGGTCATGACGGCTGCCCTCCGCCGGCCGGGGTGCCGGGCGCGCTGCCCTGCGGGGTGCCGGGGGCCGCCGGCGATCCGGGATTGGCGGGATTGGCCGGCGCCTGTGGCTTGCCGTAGGCCGTGCCCCAGCCGAACACATCGCCGCCCGTGCCGCGCTTGACCACGCGGTTGCGCAGGATGTCGGCAATCACGTCGCCATCGCCGCCCAGCAGGGCCTTGGTCGAGCACATTTCCGCGCAGAGCGGCAGCTTGCCCTCGGCCAGCCGGTTGCGGCCGTACTTCTCGAATTCTTCCTCGCTGCCGTTCTTCTCCGGGCCGCCGGCGCAGAACGTGCACTTGTCCATCTTGCCTCGCACGCCGAAGGTGCCCTCGCTGGGGAACTGCGGGGCGCCGAAGGGGCAGGCGTAGGAGCAGTAGCCGCAGCCGATGCACACGTCCTTGTCGTGCAACACCACGCCGTCGTCGGTGCGGTAGAAGCAGTCCACCGGGCAGACGGCCATGCAGGGCGCGTCCGAGCAGTGCATGCAGGCCACCGAGATGGACTTCTCGGCGTTGACCACGCCATCGTTGATCGTCACCACGCGGCGTCGGTTGACGCCCCAGGGCACCTCGTGCTCGTTCTTGCAGGCGGTGACGCAGCTGTTGCATTCGATGCAGCGCTCGGCGTCACAGATGAATTTCATGCGTGCCATGTGTCTCTCCGTCTCTCAGGCTCAGGCAAACCGCTCGATCTGGCAAACGGTGGTCTTGGTTTCCTGCATCATCGTCACCGAGTCGTAGCCGTAGGTGGTGGCCGTGTTCACGGCCTCCCCCCGGACGATCGGGTACGCGCCGTCGGGATAGAACTGCTTGAGATCCTTGCCTTCCCACCAGCCCGAGAAGTGGAACGGGATGAACGCCGTGTCCACGCCCACGCGTTCCGTCACCAGCGCGCGCACCTTGAGGCGGGCGCCGGTAGGCGTGCGCACCCAGCAGTAGTCGCCGTTGCGGATACCCCGCGCCGACGCCGCCTGCGGGTTGATCTCGACGAAGTTCTCCTGCTGCAGCTCGGCCAGCCACGGGTTGGAGCGGGTTTCCTCGCCGCCGCCCTCGTACTCCACCAGCCGGCCCGAGGTCAGGATGATCGGGAACTTCTCGTAGATCTTGTTCTCGATGTTGCGCTGCTGCACCGACTTGTACAGCGTGGGCAGGCGCCAGAACGCCATCTTGTCGTCGTGGGTCGGATACTTGGCGACCATGTCCGGCCGCGTGGAGTACAGCGGCTCACGGTGCTGCGGGATCGGGTCGGGGAAGTTCCAGACCACGGCGCGCGCCTTGGCGTTGCCGAACGGATGGCAACCGTGGTTCTTCATGACCACGCGCTGGATCCCGCCCGAAAGATCGGTCTTCCAGTTCTTGCCCTCGGCGGCCTTCTTCTCGGCGTCGGTCAGGTCGTCCCACCAGCCCAGCTTCTTGAGCAGCACGTGGTCGAACTCGGGGTAGCCGGTGGTGATCTCCGCCCCGGCCGAGCAGGAGCCATCCTCGGCCAGCAGATTCACCCCATCGCGCTCCACGCCGAAGTTGGCGCGGAAGTTGCCGCCGCCTTCCATGACGTGCTTCGAGGTGTCATACAGATTGGGCGATCCCGGGTGCTTGAGTTCGGGCGTGCCGTAGCACGGCCACGGCAGGCCGAAGTAATCGCCAGTCAGGTCGTAGCCGGTGACCGGGTCCTTGCCGCTCTTGCAGCGCAGCGTGCGCACATCGAACATCTGCATGTTGCGCATATGGGACTTGAGCCGCTCCGGCGACTGGCCCGTATAGCCGATGGTCCAGTTGCTGGCGTTGATCTCGCGCAAGATCGATTCCGTCTCGGGCTCCTGCCAGGTGCGGCCGGCGCGCTTGACCTCGATCATCTTGTAGTGCTTGGACAGCTCCTTGCCAAAGCCGAGCTTATCGGCGAAGGCCTGCATGATGGTGTGGTCGGGCATCGACTCGAACAGCGGCTCGATGACCTTCTCGCGCCATTGCAGCGAGCGGTTGGAGGCCGTGCACGAGCCCGAGGTCTCGAACTGGGTGGCCGCCGGCAGCAGGTAGACGGCGCGGTTCGGGTTGATCTTGTCGCCCTCGGCCGGCGTCATGTTGGCCATGGCGGCCGTGGCGGAGGGGTACGGGTCCACCACCACCAGCAGGTCGAGCTTGTCCAGCGCGCGCTTCATCTCCAGGCCGCGCGTCTGCGAGTTCGGGGCGTGGCCCCAGAAGAACACGCCGCGCACGTTGTTGTCCTGGTCGATCAGGTCGCTCTTCTCGGTCACGATGTCGATCCAGCGGGACACCGTGGTGCCGGACTTCTCCATCATCGTCTGCGAGACGAACTGCTTCTTGATCCATTCGTAGTCCACGCCCCACACCGCCGCGTAGTGCTTCCACGCGCCGGTGGCCAGGCCGTAGTAGCCCGGCAGGGAGTCGGGGTTCGGGCCCACGTCGGTGGCGCCCTGCACGTTGTCGTGGCCACGGAAGATGTTGGCGCCGCCGCCCGACACGCCAATATTGCCCAGCGCCAGCTGCACGATGCAGGAAGCGCGCACGATGGCGTTGCCGATGGTGTGCTGGGTCTGGCCCATGCACCAGACCAGCGTGGACGGGCGGTTCTTCGCCATGGTCTCGGCCACCAGCTTCACCTGGGCCTCGGGCACGCCGCAGACTTCCTCCACCTTGTCCGGGGTCCACTTGGCCAGCACCTCGGCCTTGACCTTGTCCATGCCGTAGACACGGTCGTTCAGGTACTTGGGATCTTCCCAGCCGTTCTGGAAGATGTGGTACAGCACGCCGAACAGGAAGGCGATGTCGGTGCCCGAGCGGATGCGCACGTAGTGGTGCGCCTTGGCCGCCGTGCGGGTGTAGCGCGGATCCACCACGATCACCTTGCAGCCGTTCTCCTTGGCGTGCAGCAGGTGCAGCATCGACACCGGGTGCGCCTCCGCCGCGTTGGAGCCGATATACAGCGCCGCCTTGGCGTTCTGCATATCGTTGTACGAGTTGGTCATCGCCCCGTAGCCCCAGGTGTTCGCCACGCCGGCCACGGTGGTGGAGTGGCAGATGCGCGCCTGGTGGTCGGTATTGTTGGTGCCGAAGAAGGACACCCACTTGCGCAGCAGGTACGCCTGCTCGTTGCTGTGCTTGGAGGAGCCGACGAAGAACATCGAATCGGGGCCGGTCTCCTGGCGGATGGCCTTCATCTTCGCCGTGATCTCGTCCAGCGCCTGGTCCCAGCTGATCTTCTGGTACTTGCCGTTGACCAGCTTCATCGGGTACTTGAGCCGGTACTCGCCGTGGCCGTGCTCGCGCAGCGCGGCGCCCTTGGCGCAGTGCGCGCCCATGTTGATCGGCGAGTCGAAAACCGGTTCCTGGCGCACCCAGACGCCGTTCTGCACCACGGCATCCACCGCGCAGCCCACCGAGCAGTGGCCGCACACGGTGCGCCGCACCACGATCTCGCCCTTGCCGGCCCCGGCGCCGGCCTTGCCGTCATCGGCATCGGCCTTGCGGATCAGGGTCAGTTGCGTGGCAGCCAGCCCGGCGCCCACGCCGATGCCGGACCGCTTGAGGAAGCTGCGCCGATCCATCGTCGGCATCGCTCCGGCCAGCCCGGCGGCCAGGCGGGACGCCAGGCGCCCATTGGCATTGCTGCTGCCGTTGCTGGAGGAATGGCCCTGCGGAAGGGTCGGGTCGGCGAGCCGGTTCGCAACCCGGTCGGTCTGGCCTTGGTCCGCGCGCTTGCGGGTCAGGATCATGTCTTGCCTCGGCGAAAGAGGGGGACGACACACAGGGCGCGCCAGCCGGCACGCCGTGCGCGTCGTCTAGATCAGCGTGGTGCGGTAGTACTTGCGGATATGGGCGGAGACCCGGTAGCCCTGGCTGTCGGGCGCGGGATCGGCCGCATCGGCGGCAGTGGGCGGCGCGATGGCATCGGCCAGCGCCGACTGCCCGCGCGTGGCCACGGCGGCAGCACCGGCAGCGGCAACCACGCCAGCCCCTGCCAGAAAGGTGCGGCGTGCGACCCGGGATTGCTTGTCTTTCATAGGGGGCTCCTGTCGGTTTTGCGCTACCGATGGATGATCTATTTATGCCTTGTCTTGCATATTCTAGATTGAAGCTAATTGAAAGACCACACTGTCAATCGGAAAATCCTCAAACTGCGGATAAACCCGATGCTTGCGTTGGCCTTTCACACGGCTTTCACACAATCGCCCTGCCTCAGTGCATCTCCAGCGCTACCGCCTCCACGCCGCTGAACGCACGCAGCAGCTCTGCCGCACTGCGGTAGAACTGTGCCTGCGGGTGCGCGACCAGCGCGTCGCAGAGCCGCTCCATCCACGGCTGCATATGGCGGGCAAAGAAGCGCTGCTGCTCGCCGGGGTTGCAGATCGCCACATCGTCCCCCGCCACCAGGAAGCGCATGACCTCACACAGCGTGGCGATGTGGTCCTCGGTCTCGCTGATGCCCTCGTGCCGGGTCAGCCCGTAGCGGGCCAGGTCGTCGCGCAGCGCCACCAGCGGGCGCTCGTTCAGGAAGCCGGCCAGGTAATAGGAGCCGTACAGGAAGACCTCCTGCTTGCCCACGCCGACGAACAGGCGCGCGTACTCGTCGGCGGCCTCCTCGGCGGTGGTCGTCGATGCTGCGTCGCACAATGCGTTCCAGGCCTGGCCCAGCACCGTACGGGCGTCCTCGTCGCTGGCGCGGTTGGCGGCGATATGGTGGAGCAGCGCGGCATCGGGCGGCTGGAAGAACAGCGTGGCCAGCAGGCCGTAGAGGTCTGCACGGGCCATGTCCTCGGCGTCGGGCTCGCCGGGGGCCGGCACGGGCGGGATCAGCTGAATCGGCTGGAAATCTGTCATGTCTTGATAGGTATGGTCGGCCGCACTCCAGGGGCGATGCGTGCTACTGGAGCGTGGCCCCGCGCGTCGCGCCGGTGTCTTTTTCGATCATGTCCACCACGCGGCAGTCGGCACACATCTTCAGCCGGTCCGCGTTGGCGCCCGCAAAGGCCGGATGGCCAGCCAGCCGGACCAGCATCGACTGCACCATCTGGGCGGTGCCGAACGGCTTGGCGCAGCGGATGCAGTGGAACGGTTGGGTCTCGTTCAGCGTCACCGTGCGGCGGGCGCCCTCGCCCGTCAGCAGGCGCGGCACCAGCGCGATGGCGTCCTCCGGGCAGGTGGTCTCGCACAGCCCGCACTGCACGCAGTTGCGTTCGATAAAGGCCAGCAGCGGACGCTCCGCGTTGTCGCGCAGCGCGTTGGACGGGCACGCCCCCACGCAGGCCATGCACAGCGTGCAGCGGCCCGTATCCACGGTAATGGCGCCCAGCGGCGCGCCGGCGGGCAGCGGCACCGCCTCGGCCGGCACCGGGGCATGGCGGGCGAGATGGTCGATAGCGAAGTCGAGCGTCTCGCGCTTGGCCAGCGCGGCGCGGAAGCTGGCCGGCGGCGGCGCCGTCACGCGCGCCGGCGGGCTGGCGAGCGCGGCCAGGCCGGCATCCAGCCCGCCCACGTCGCTCGCTTCCACCAGCGTCAGCCGCAATCCGCGATAGCCCAGGCCTTCGACAATGGCGCGCGCCACGCCCATCTGCTCGACCAGCGCGGCGCGGTACTGCGGGGCCTCATCGCCCGTCAGCAACACGGCCACGCCGTTCGCGCCCCAGCTCAGCGCCGCCAGCCAGAGTTCGATGCCGGTGGCGGCCGGGTGGAATACCGGCACGGGGATCACGTTGGGCGGCACGCCGCGCGCCTGCCCGGCTCGGGCCGCGCGGCCCAGCGCCAGGATGGCCGGGGTGCCATGCTCCTCACCGTGCAACAGCAGCACGGCATCGCGGCCGCCGGCGGCGTTGTAGGTGGTGACCAGCGTACGCAGGCGCTCGCCGAGCGTCTCCGGGCCGGGGTAACCGTAGCTGATGGCGCCGGTCGGGCAGACCGTGGTGCAGGCCCCGCAGCCCATGCAGAGGTTGGGCGTGACCTCGATGGAGCCCTTGCCATCGCGCCAGCGCGAGCCAATCGCCTGGGTCGAGCAAATGTCGATACATGCGGTGCAGCCCGTGGTCTGGTTACGGCCGTGGGCGCACAGGCTTTCCTTGTAGCGGAAGAACTTGGGCTTCTCGAACTCGCCCACCAGCTGTTGCAGTTGCAGCGCGTGGGCATGCTGGCGCGCCACGTCGGCGCCCGCATGCAGGTAGCCCTGCGGGGGCTGGTGCATCGCGAAGGCCGGGGTGTCGTTGAGGTCGAAAACGAGGTCGAAGCGCGCCTCGGCGGTGGCGGCAGGTCGGTCGAAGTCGATCGCCGCCGCCGCGCCGCAGGCCTTCACGCAGTCGCGATGGTCGCGGCAGCGGTCCAGGTCGATCTGGTAGCTGAAGTCGATCGCGCCTTCCGGGCAGGCATCCACGCAGGCGTTGCAGCGCGTGCAGAGGTCGAGGTCGATCGGGTTGCTCTGGCCGGCGCCGGTCCGCCAGCTGGCCGTGAAGTTGCCGAGCCAGCCGGTCAGGCTGGCCAGCGTGCCGCTGTGGACGGGCCACGCGCGGCTGGCGGGCGGTGTCACATCGCTGATCGATGCGCCGGTCAGCAGCACGGTGACTTCGAGGCCGGCCTCGGTGAGCCGGCCCGCCCATGGCAGCGCCCGCGCGGCGGGGCCCAGTACCAGCACGGTGCCCTGCGAGCGGTAGTCCACCACGGCCACCGGATCGGGCTCGGGCAGCGCCGCGACGGCCAGCAGGGCGGCGATCTTGGCGTTCGCGGTGGCCGGGTCGCGGCGTGCGCCCTGCGACCAACCGCCGGTCTCGCGGATATTGACGAAGCGCACCGGCGCGGTGACCACACCGCCCTCGCGCGCGGCGCCAGCCACCTCGGTGAACAGCGGGCTTTCCTGGGTACAGGCCACGATGACGTCTTCCGCGCCATCGAGCGCCTGGCGGAAATCGCCGATTTCACGCCGGCACAGCAGGCGGTGGACCTTCAGGGAACCAGAGGCATCGGACAGTGCCGCCCCGTCAAGCGGCATGGTGTCGTTGCAATTGCAGATCAGCGTCGGCATGGGGCAAGACTGCTTGCCGGCCTGGCGCCCTCTTCGTTGCGGAGGGTCTTCCGGCCGGCGGATTTGTAGGGGTGGCCCATTCTAGGCCCACACGCGGCGCAGGGCTACGCGCGTTTATCCGCAGGGAGGGATGGGATGGGGGTATCGTCGGCGAGTGTGTCAGGCTGGGGCTGGGCTTGCGCGACTTCGATTTCCGGGGATGGCGGGGCCTCCAGCGCCTTGGGATCGGCCGCTACCTCGCCCTCCTCCTCCTTTTCCCCTTCTTCTTCCTCGATCGGGTCGAACAGCCCGAGCGTCTCCGACTGGGTCAGCCGGCGCAGCACATCGAGCGGAATCGGGTCTGGCTTGCCGTAGTCGTCGATATAGGTGTCCAGCCCGTCCATCACATTGAAGTGCGGATCGGCGAACAGGGTCTTCAGCGCGGCGCGCTTGACCGTCTCGTCCACGCCACGCGCCACGAAGCGGGCGATGTTGTCACCCGGCTGCAGCAGCGCCACGTCGGCCAGGGTGGGCAGCGGCGCGGCTTCCTGAGGATCGGCAGGCGGCGCAGCGGGGCCTTCCGTGACCGCCACCGGGGCGGCATCGGGCGCCAGCACGGGCTCGGCCGGCACCGGCTGGCCCTCGCGCACGGCGGCCTTGCGGCGCGACCAGCGCGAGAGGAAGGAGGAATCGGCGTCGCTCATGGCAGGCTCCGGCGCCGGTCAGTACCGCGCACGGTCTTCCGGCGCCTTGAACGACTCCGGACGGCGCCGTTTCTTGGGCTCGGGGCGATAGTTCTCGTGCGTGAACGCTTCGAGCCACTCCCGCTGCGCGGGCTCCAGCGGCACGTTTTCCACGCTTTCGCCAGCATCGAGCCAGCGCCCGGCCTCGTTGTAGGAAAGCGTCACCGTCACCGGCACGGCGCGGGTCTCGCCATCGGCATCGGGCTCCTCGGCCATGCGCCACAGCACGAACCAGCACGGCGTGGTCGAGGTCAGGTTGAGGTAGTAGCCCTCGCCCTCGTCGCGATACAGCGTCACGGGATGGCCCGGATAGAGCCAGCGCGCGCCGTGGCTGTCGGCATCGAGCCGCAGTGGCGCCGCGCCGTATTCGCCAAGGTCTGGCAGCACCGCGTCCAGCTCCCACTTCCAGGGCTGCCAGCGGTTGGCCAGCGGCACCTTGCGCATTACCACGGCCATGGTCACCGCAGGACGGCCGGCGGGCGGAGTCTCTGGGGAGACCGGCGAGGCAGGAAGCGGTTCGTCCATGGCGGCGTGGCCTCAGGTGTTCTGCACGACGATGCTGGGGAACTTGTTGGTCATATCACGCGCCTTATCCGCCACTTTTATGGCCACCTTGCGCGCCACTTCACGGTAGATGCCGGCAATCGGGCTGTCCGGCTCGGCCACCACGGTGGGGCGGCCCGAATCGGCCTGCTGGCGGATCGACAGGTTCAGCGGCAGGCTGCCGAGCAGGTCCACGCCATACTCGCTGCTCATCTTGTCGCCGCCGCCTTCGCCGAAGATATGTTCGACATGGCCGCAGTTCGGGCAGCAGTAGACCGCCATGTTCTCGACGATGCCGAGGATCGGAATGCCGACCTTCTCGAACATCTTGAGCCCCTTGCGGGCGTCCAGCAGCGCGATGTCCTGCGGCGTGGTCACGATCACAGCGCCGGTCACGGGCACCTTCTGCGACAGCGTCAGCTGGATGTCGCCGGTGCCCGGCGGCATGTCGACGATCAGGTAGTCCAGGTCGTGCCAGTTGGTCTGGCGCAGCAGTTGTTCCAGGGCGGACGTGACCATCGGGCCGCGCCACACCATCGGATTGTCCTGCTCGATCAGGAAGCCGATCGAGTTGGCCTGCAGGCCGTGGCCCTCCAGCGGCTCCATGGTCTGGCCGTCGGCGGACTCGGGGCGGCCGTCGATGCCCAGCATCATCGGCAGGCTCGGGCCGTAGATATCGGCGTCGAGCATGCCCACGCGGGCACCCTCGGCGGCCAGCGCCAGCGCCAGGTTCACGGCCGTGGTGGACTTGCCCACCCCGCCCTTGCCCGAGGCCACCGCAATCACGTTCTTCACGCCCGGCAGCAGCTTCACGCCGCGCTGCACCGCGTGGGCGACGATCTTCATGGTCACGGCCACGCTGACATTGGTCACGCCCGGCAGGCTGCGCAGCGCGCCGATCACGAGCTTGCGGATCGGCTCGAACTGGCTCTTGCCCGGATAGCCCAGTTCCACTTCCACCGAGACATCGCCGCCGTCCACCCGCACGTTGCGGGCGGAGCGCGTGGACACCAGGTCGCGGCCCGTGTTGGGATCGATCACGGTGCGCAGGGCATCGGTTACCTGTTCAATGGTGAGGCTCAAGGCAGACTCCGCTTCTTTATATATAGGTCGGTGGGGATCAGGCGCGTAATGTATCAAAGTATGAAGGAGCAGCCAGGGGTGCGATAGCGCGGGGCGAGATCCCCTCCATCGAGTGTGGAATTACAGACATTTACATCTCTGACACGTTTGCCCTTGTGCGGGTGCTGCCATGTCCCTATTGTAGTGCGCCTGTGCCCGGCCTCCCGCCCGTGGCAACGCCGGCAAGGCCCCGCCCCCTCTCGTCCTGCTTGTTTTCAAACGCATGATGAAACTTGTGGGCGCTCGCTACGTCAATCCGGCGGATGCAGTTACCATGCGGTATGCCGTTGGCCGAACATTTGTGAAATATCCCAGCATGTCATCAGAAGGAGAAAGCATGAGATTCAAGCTTGTCACCGTCTCGCTCGCCGTTGCCGCAGCTCTGGCCGGTTGCGCCACGGAGCAGCAGACCCATACCGCGGTCGGCACTGGCGTGGGCGCGGCCGTGGGTGCCGGCCTGGGCAACCTGATCGGCGGCAACACCACTGGCACGCTCGTGGGCGCAGCGGTGGGCGGCGCCGTGGGCGGGGCCACCGGCTACAACTGGAATGCCATCCGCGGCAAGCTGAACAAGGACACGGCGGGCACGGGCACCCAGATCACCGAGCAGCCGGATGGCTCGCTCAAGGTGAATATCCCGAGCCAGGTGACGTTCGATACGGACAGCGCGAGCATCAAGCCGTCGTTCCGCTCGGTGCTCGACCAGGTGGCGCAGACCCTGGGCCAGCACCAGGACGTGGTTGCCAACGTGGTAGGCCACACGGACAGCACCGGCAACCCGAACTACAACATGCAGCTCTCGCAGCGCCGCGCCCAGAGCGTGGCGTCCTACCTGGGTGACCGAGGCGTCGCCCGGAACCGCCTGAGCGCCGAGGGCCGGGGCCAGACCCAGCCGGTGGCGGACAACGCCACCGAGGCCGGCCGGGCCCAAAATCGACGAGTCGAAATTTTCTTGAAACCAATTCAGGGGTAGGCCGGTCATACCGTTCAGATACCGCTTGCCACCGTTGCTGGCTCGCGATGGGTGGCTGACCTCCCGGGCGGTATCTGATTTCTCCTCCTTTTCCGTTGTGGAAAGCTGCGCCGGTACCAACCGGCGCTTTTTTTTGGTCGAACGGTTTGCCATGCCGATTCCGGACGCGCCGGCGCCCCGCTTGCTAAAATAGCCGCTTTCCGTCCTCGCGCCCGCCCTCCGGCGGCCCGCCGGACCTCATCATCATTCCCCGGCCTCCTTCATGACCGCACGTCGCATCCTCGTCACATCCGCCCTGCCGTACGCCAACGGCCAGATCCACATCGGCCACCTGGTGGAATACATCCAGACCGACATCTGGGTCCGGTTCCAGCGCATGATGGGTAACGAGGTCTATTACGTGGGCGCCGACGACACCCACGGCACGCCGGTCATGCTGCGCGCCGAGAAGGAAGGCATCAGCCCGAAACAGTTGATCGACCGCGTCTGGACCGAGCACAAGCGTGATTTCGACAGCTTCCTGGTTTCGTTCGACAACTACTACAGCACCGACGCCGACGAAAACCGCCAGCTCTGCGAGAAGATCTACCTGGCCCTGAAGGCCGAGGACCTGATCGCCGAGCGCGAGGTGGAGCAGTTCTACGACCCCGTCAAGAACATGTTCCTGCCGGACCGCTTCATCAAGGGCGAGTGCCCGAAGTGCGGCGCCAAGGACCAATACGGCGATTCATGTGAAGTATGCGGCACAACGTACGTGCCGACGGACCTGAAAAACCCGTATTCGGTGGTCTCGGGCGCCACGCCGGTGCGCAAGTCGTCCACGCATTTCTTCTTCAAGCTGTCCGATGCGCGCTGCGAGTCGTTCCTGCGGGAATGGGTGGCCGACCTGGCCCAGCCGGAAGCCGCCAACAAGATGCAGGAATGGCTGGGCGGCGAAGGCGAGGCCTCCACGCTGAGTGACTGGGACATCTCGCGTGACGCCCCCTACTTCGGCTTCGAGATCCCGGGCGCCCCGGGCAAGTACTTCTACGTCTGGCTGGACGCCCCGATCGGCTACTACGCCAGCTTCAAGAACCTGGCGGAAAAGAAGGGCATCGACTTCGACGCCTGGGTCGGTCCGCACTCCACCGCCGAGCAGTACCACTTCATCGGCAAGGACATCCTGTACTTCCACACGCTGTTCTGGCCGGCCATGCTGCGTTTCTCTGGCTACCGCACGCCGACCAACGTCTTCGCGCACGGCTTCCTGACCGTGGATGGCGCCAAGATGAGCAAGTCGCGCGGCACCTTCATCACGGCACAGAGCTATATCGACACCGGCATGAACCCGGAATGGCTGCGCTACTACTTCGCGGCCAAGCTCAACGCGAGCATGGAAGACCTGGACCTGAACCTGGACGACTTCGTCGCCCGCGTGAACAGCGACCTGATCGGCAAGTATGTGAACATCGCCAGCCGCGCGGCGGGCTTCCTGGTCAAGCGCTTCGACGGCAAGGTCAACGAGGCCGCGCTCGGCAACCCGCTGCTGGTGCAGCTGCGCCAGGCCGCGCCGCAACTGGCCGCCTTCTACGAGGGCCGCGAGTACAGCAAGGCACTGCGCCTGGTGATGGAGCTGACCGATGCCGTGAACGGCTTCGTGGACGCCAACAAGCCGTGGGAGCTGGCCAAGGACGAGGCGAAGCGCGATGCCCTGCACGCGGCCTGCTCGGTCTCGCTCGAGGCCTTCCGCCTGCTGACGATCTACCTGAAGCCGGTGGTGCCGGCCATGGCCGCGGGCGTGGAGCGCTTCCTGAACATCGAG
This sequence comes from Cupriavidus sp. 2KB_3, assembly GCF_052115685.1. Taxonomy (NCBI): domain Bacteria; kingdom Pseudomonadati; phylum Pseudomonadota; class Betaproteobacteria; order Burkholderiales; family Burkholderiaceae; genus Cupriavidus; species Cupriavidus sp. 2KB_3. The sequence continues at coordinate 171,489 of NZ_JBFRHD010000010.1, read as the reverse complement.
CCGCTGGACTGGCGCGCCATCGACAAGCAACTGTCGGCCGACCGCCCGGTGCAGCCGTACGCCCACTTGATGACCCGCGTCGATACCAAGCAGATCGAGGCGCTGGTGGCAGCCAACCGCGACTCGCTCCAGGCCACCGCCGCTCCGGCTGGCGAGGCTCAGGGCGCACAGGGCGCCCCGGCCGGCATCGAGCCGATTGGCGACACCATCACGATCGATGATTTCGCCAGGATCGACCTGCGCGTGGCGAAGATCGTGGCGTGCGAGAAGGTGGAAGGCTCCAGCAAGCTGCTGCAGCTGACGCTGGATCTCGGCGAAGGCAAGACCCGCAACGTGTTCTCGGGCATCCAGTCGGCCTACACGCCGGAGCAGCTGGTGGGCAAGCTGACCGTGGTGGTGGCCAACCTGGCGCCGCGCAAGATGAAGTTCGGCATGTCCGAGGGCATGGTGCTGGCGGCCTCGGCAGCCGACGAGAAGGCCAATCCGGGCCTGTACATCCTGGAACCGCACAGCGGTGCGGTACCGGGCATGCGGATCGGCTGATCCCGGTCGGCTCTGCCGACTCCCCTTCCCGCCTGCGGGAGGGGGAGCGAACCCCTCACACCCTCACCCCTTCACCCCCTCATCCCCCCTGCCGCGACGGGTCGTCGCTGCGTGACGTAGTCGTCACCACGCCCTGGCTGTTGAAGTGGACGTTGAAGAACGCCCGGTCCGTGGGCGATTCCAGCCAGCGGTAGCCCCACACCTCCTCCTGCTTCAGCGCGAACGCCTCCACCTTGGTCGGCTTGCCGAGCAAGCGCCGGATGCCGTCCTGGCTCATGCCCGGCCGCACGCGCTGGAAATTCTCAGCCGTCAGCACCTGTTCGATGCTGCGCACGGTGCCATCCGCCGCGGTGGTCACCATCCACGTGGTCACGCCCTCGGGCCCGCGCGGGTACTCCAGCCGCTTGCCGCCATCGGCCTCCTCCCACACGATCTCGGGCTTGCCCGCCTGCCGGCGCACGTCATCCTCGGTCGATTTGCCGATCTCGATGCCCTTGAACAGCTGGCTGTCCGGCTTCACGCTGTTCCACGTGTTGCGGGCCACGTTGCCGGCCTTTTTCATCGCTTCGTCCACTTTCTGCTGGTCGCAGCCGACCAGCGCAAGCAAGGAGGCAATCAGTCCCATGGTGGCAAGGCGTCTGCGCGACGCGTGAGTGAAGGTCATGATGGTTATCGCTTGATGGCTTCCACGGGGTCGCCGGCCGGTTCGCTGGCCGACGCGCTGCCGGCGCCGCCAGCCGTGGATCGGCGCGCCGGTTCGGCGGCAAACAGGCTACTCCAGTTATTGAAGCGGCGGTTGAACAGCACCGACAGCCCGTTGATCGAGCCGCCCTTGGCAATCAGCGACCAGCGGCGCGAGAACGCCCAGGTGAGCTTCACCACGTTCGACGCCGACGTCAGGCTCTGCTCGTAACCCACCGAGATCTGCTCGGTCACGGCCTTGCCGACGCTGACCACCTGCTGGTCATTCAGGCCCGCCGTGGACGGCCCGATCGAGAATTCGTCGATGCCGAGGTGCGAGACGATGCCCTTGCCCGCCCGGCCACCCATCATGCCCAGCGCCGCGCCGCCCAGCGCGCCGCCGCTCAGCTGGCGCTGCTGGCCCGCCCCGGCGCTCTCCGCCCCGTAGCCGAACATCAGCCACGACAGCTTGTCTTCCTCCGGCACGTTCGGCTCCGACACCAGCCGCACGCGCGGAATCCGCACCGTGCCGGTGACCTCCACGCCGGCCTCCACCTCCTGGTTGCGGCGCATGGCGCGGATATTGATGTTCGGATTGTCGATCGGCCCGTTGAAGTTGATGATGCCGCGCTCGATGTTCAGCTTGCGGCCGAACGCCTCGTACGTGCCATCCACCACGCGCACCGTGCCCGTGGCGCGCATCGGCGCCAGCGGCTCGCTCTTCACGGCGAGCTGGCCCGCGAGCTTGATATCCGCCCCGGCACCGCGGAAGCGGAAGTCGTCGCCCAGATCCACGGTGACGTCGATCACCGGGCTGAAGCGGCTCGCCGGCTGGGACTCGGGCACCACCGGCGTGGCCGCGGTCTTGAGTTCGCGCTGGTCGCGGCGGCGCACCACCACCACGTCGTCGCCGAGCACCGGTGCGCTGGACTTGGGCAGGTCGAACAGGCCACGATCGACGCGGAACTTGCCGCGAATCGCAATCTGCTTGTTTTCGTTGGCGATGCCGGCCTCGCCCGAGACGATCAGCGTGCGCTCGGGGCTGGCAAACAGCTGGAGCTTGTCGGCCACGATCTTGGCGGTCAGGTTCGGGTCGGTCTCGCCCAGCTTGACGTTGCCGGTGGCCACCAGCGTGCCGTCGCCGCCCCGGAATCGCACTTCCTTCATTTCCACCGTGTTCTGGTCCAGCACGATATGAACCACGCCATCGGTCAGGCGGATGCCCTGGTCGTACAGCGTGATGGCGATGTCGCTGCCATCCACGGTGCCGGTCAGCAGAGGATTGCCGACCGTGCCACCCAGCCGCATCGCGGCGGCCAGCTTGCCCTCGAACGCGTATTGCGGACCGGTCAGGGATTCCAGCGACTTCAGCCGGGGGATGTCCGCCGACACCGTGCCGGCCAGCGTGGAGGCCGGCCCCACGGTCAGCAGCCCCTGCTCCTGCACCAGCCCTGCCGACGCATCGACATCGATCTTGCCGATCCGCGCCGCCGTGGTGCCGCCGCGCAGCGTGACCCGGTTGCCGGCGAACTCGGCGCGCAGCGCGGTTTCGCCCAGGCCCAGCGTGGTCCAGCCGCGTCCGGCGTTGATCGAAGCGTCACCGCTACGCCGGCGGATCTCGGCAAACCCGGTCGCGGTCTCGGCCAGATTCAGGTTCCACCGGCCGTCCAGCACGAGGTCCGAGCGCAGCGGCGGCGTCTCCCCGGTCAAGGTTTGCATCAGTTTCAAGACATTGGCCACCTCGACGCCATCGAGATTGCCCTGCGTGCGGATGCGGCCATGGTCGAACTCGAATCCGTCGATATTGGCCGTGGCGCGCTCGAACAGCAGCCGCGCGGACCCGAGCCGGATATGCTGGTCCGCCACCAGCAGCTGCGTCGGCGCCGCCAGGCGCACGGCGGTCGTGCCGCGCAAGTCGAGCGTGCGGATGGTGCCGTTCCAGCCCTTGTCGCCCTGCCACGCGCCCTGCCCGGCCAGCGTCAGCTGCATCGGCTGGCGGTTCAGCGTGCCGGCCGCCTTGGCGTCGAAGGTGTGATTGCCCTGCGTGCCGCTGAGGTTGGCGTCCAGCGTGCGGATGGTGGCCTGCGGCCCCTGATAGTCGCGCGCGGCGAGTTGCACGGCCACCGTGCCGTCCAACCCGCCGCGCAGTTCGGCATGCCCGCTGGCGCTGGCCACCTTGTGCGGACCGATCACCAGCGCCTGCGCGCTATAGTCGCCCACCACCTCGGGACGCTTGAGCGTGCCGGTGACCTCGGCGTCCAGCTTGGCGCGCCCAGCCACGCCGAACTTGAGCCGCTCCAGCTGGGGGGCATCGACATTGACCTTGAGCCGGTCTCCGCGCGCGCCGAAGCTGCCGCGCAGGTTGACCTGGTTGCCAGCCATCAGCAGGGACGCCTCGCTGGGCAGCAGGCGCTCGCCCTCAAGCCGGATCTTGCCGGTGCCGGTCATCGGCAGTCCGGCGTACTCGCTCTCGTGCAGGCCAAAATCGAGCGCCACCCGGAGTACCTTGGCCAGCGAGCCTGTGGTCGAGAAATCCGCGTTGATGCGGCCCGGCGCCACCTTGGCCAGCCGCGCCGGATCGAAATTGGCCAGCTTGCCCTTGAAGCTGAACGGCTGGGTGTCCTTGAGGCCGAGCTTGCCCTCGGCGGTCAGCGTGCCGGCGCCCAGCCCGGCGCGCAGGGCGGACACCGTCACGGCGTCTTCGTCCACGCGTGCATCGGCGAACAGCTTCAGCTCGCCGCCGGCCAGGTCCAGCGCCACGCTCTGGCGGCCCGGCTCCAGCCGCAGGATCACCGGCCCGGAGAGGTTGGTCGGCACCAGCGTTGTATAGAGATCGGCCGCGTTGAGCCGGTGCACGTCGAGGTCGAAGCCGCCGCGCCCCTCCCGCAGCGCGCCCTGCCCGACGATCTCGGCCTTGCCCGGCAGCGCAATGCGCAGGTCGCGCAGCGTCTGGGCCATCTCGCTGACCTCCACGCGCGCCCGCACGCTGTGCACCGGCAGCCGTTCCTTGTCGATGGGGCCGGGATCGAGGTTGCGCACGGTGACCTCGCCGGCCACGGCCAGCGGATTGCGCGTGGGCGGCGCCGGCTGCGGCACCGGCGCGGAGGCGGATGCCGCCGAAGCCGCCGCCACCGCGCTGGCCGTGGACTGCCCCGGCGCCGGCCGGGCGATCTGCGGCGGCGGCGCCACCGCTTCCACGGGGCGCAGCTCGGCGTGCACGGTCAGGTTGGCCTGCGGCGCCGTGGGACTGAACAGGCGCGGGTTGATGCGGTCCCCATCGATCAGCAGATGGGTGAACGGCACCTTGCCGAAAGGCGTCAGGTCGATGCCGGCCCGCGCGCGGATGCGGTCGCCGGTGGCTTCGGCCTCGGCGCGCAGGGCGTCCAGCGCGCCGCTGGCGGTGGCCGACACCGCGAACGATTCCTCCTGCCAGCGGCCCTCCAGCAGCGCCTCGGCGGACAGCGCGAACGGCGCCTGCCCGGCAATCTGCGCATTGGCCTGCAGCGTGCCGTACGGCGTGACGAGCTTGTCCACCACCACGCGGTGGCGCATGCCATCGGAATGGAGCGCGCCGGAAAGATCGGAAAACACCTGCGGCGTGGCCGTCGCGGGCGGGCCCTGCAGCAGGGACAGTTCGGCAATCGTCAGCGTGTCGACGTCGATGGCCAGCGGCAGTTCCAGCGACTTCGGCATCTGTGCCGGCCCGGTGTCCGGCGTGGGCGCGGACGGCGGCAGGCGCACGTCGATCTTGCCCAGGCGCAGCCATTCCACATGCAGCCGCGCCGGGGACCACGTCGCGCTCCATCGGCTGTCGATCCTGTCGATGCTGACGCGCGTGTCGCCGCTGGCATAGACCACGTCGCGCAGCCGCAGGCCGCTGGCGACCGTGCCGCCCTCGAAGGTGCCGGCCAGCATGCCGGCCGAGAAGCGCGTCGCCAGCGTCCAGAGCTGGCGCGTGCCGGCCTCGGTGCGCAGCGCCACCACGGCAGTGGCGATGGCGGCGATCAGCAGCGCCAGCAGCACGGCCAGCGTCCAGCCAATCACCCGCCAGACGCGACGTATTGGTCGAGGGGGGCGAGGCGCACGCGGCGCATCGTCATTGCGGCGGGGCACGGGTGGCATGTCCATATGCATCAGAACGCCACCCCCAGCGAAATATGCGGCCGGAACTGGTTCTGCTGGATGCCATAGGCGATATCCAGCTGCACCGGGCCCACCGGGCTGCGCCAGCGCGCGCCCACGCCCACGCCGTGATAGAGCTTCACGCCGTGCAGGTCATTGGTGGCCGTGCCCATGTCCCAGAACGTCGCCACGCCCCACTCGGGCTTGAACCAGTACTGGTACTCCAGGCTGCCGGTGCCGAGGAAGCGCGCCGGCAGCACGCTGGCGCCGTTGGGCGTGCCGATCGACTGATAGCTGTAGCCACGGATGGAATCGGTGCCGCCCGCGCGGAAGCGCAGAGAAGCCGGGATCAGCGCCGGATCGGCCGAGGTCATGTTGGCGCCCAGCTCCAGCCGCGCGATGAACAGGTCGCGGTTGCCCACCGGCACGTACTGGCGAATCCGGCCATACATGCGCAGGAAGGTGGCATCGCTCAGGATATTCTTGGCCGCCACCCCGATCTGCGTGCTGATGACGTTGCCCCGGCGCGGGAACACGGGGTTGTCCACGTCGCGGCGGGTCCAGGCGAAGGCTGGCACGAGCGCCTTCGAGATCTGCGCCGGCTGGCCGAACGGCACGAGGTTGTCGTAATAGAAGTCGAGCGACACCGTGGTGTCGTACTTCTCGCGCGAGCGCGAGCGCTTGAGGCCGGCCCGCCAGCTGGTCAGGTCGGTGCTCTCGACGTCGATCGTGCGCTCGTAGCTGGTGTAGATGCTGTTGCGGTAGGTGTGCGAGTCCGGCGGCATGGCCGCCTCGATAAAGCCATACTGGCGCTTCTGCTCGATGCGCGCCTGGGTGTCGAGCACCCACGCGCGGTTGAACAGGTTGTAGTACGAGTAGCGGCCTTCCACCTGCGCGCCGGTATCGGTGGTGAAGCCGACGCCGGAGGAGACGCGGTGCGTCGGATATTCCCGCACGCGCACCTTCACCGGCGCCACCACGGTCTCGTCCTTGGCGGCAGCCTCGGCCGATTCGGCTGGCGTGGGCTCGGCCAGGTCCACCTGCACGTTAGAGAAGTACGGCTGGTTCTGGATCGCGCGCTGCAACTCGAGAAGGCGCTCCACGCGGTACGGCTCGCCCTCGCGGAGCGGGTTCACATTGCGGACGATCTGCTCGGGATAGCGGCGCGTGCCCTCCACCTCGAGCGCCCCGAGCACATAGGCCGGCCCGCTCTCGAAGCGCGCCGACAAATCGGCGGCATGCTCGTCCGGCTCCACCCGGGCGCGCGATGCCGTCTGCTTCGCGCCATAGTAGGTATGGCTTTGCAGGGCAACCAGCGCGTCTTCCTTGGCCTTGTCCCAATCTGCCTGGCGGAACGGGTCGCCGACCGGCAGGCCCCATTTGGCGCGCATCTCATTTACCTGCTGCGGGTTCTGCGTGGCGGCCGGGCCGGTCACCTCCAGGTCCACGCGCCGGATCAGCGTGCGCGCGCCGGGGTCCACGCTGACATGGACCACGCGGCTGTCGCCCTCGCCGGTCACGGTGGCCTTGGTTTCAGGATCGAACCAGCCCTCCGTGGAGGCGAACTGGCGCACCTGCTCGCCCACGGTTTCCACCATGTAGGCGAACTGGTCTTCGGAGATATCGGTGCGGGTGGCGTAGCGGGCGAGGTCGAGGTGTTCCTCGAGGATGTCCTTGAGGACCTTGGGTGCCTCGATCTCCACCTTGTAGGCAGCGCGGGCGGCCAGCGCCTCGGACGCCAGCATCTGGATCAACAACCCGGCCAGCCCGAGCACCAGGGCCAGGCCCGCCCGGCGCAGGCGCGCGCGGCAACCGTCCCCGGCTTGGGGGGGCTGTGGGGGGCATTGCAACGCCCGGCTTGCGGCGCTCCTTGTGGCCACGTGACCCAAGTCGATCCTCATCCGTCCGTGTCGATCCGGCAAAGTCGCTATTTGACCACACCCGGCGGCGCGTCCGACGCCGGAATCGCGTCAAATTACACCGGAAACCGGCGCCCGGGGCCGGTTTCCGGGCATTGCCCGCCGATTCCTCCTTGCCCGGTCGCCGATACGGTAAAATCGTGCCCCACTATTCCCCCACTCCGCCACCGGGCGGCGAGTTTCATCATGGCCATGTACGAATCGGATATCACCCAGTTCATCAAGTCGCTCAAGCAGGAACGTCCTGCCCTGGAAGCCGAGCAGCGCGAAGGCCGCGCCCTGCTGTGGGACAAGACCCCGATCGACCTCGAGGAACGCGCCCGCGCCAACGACTCGCGCGTGGCCCAGAAGCCGTACGTGTACTCGTCGGGCAACTGAGCCCGTTTGAGCCAGCTTGAGCCCGATCCCGACCCGCCCGACCCCGAACCCGACCTGACCGGATGCATCCGAGCGAGAAAGACGCACAGGACAAGCTGACGCTGCCCGTGGAGCTGCCGACCGTGGCGCCCGCCGGCGGCGCGGCCCCCGGCGACATGGTCGACGGCATGGCCTTCGCGCGCCTGTACGGCGAGCCGCTGTTCAAGCTGCCGCAGGACCTCTACATCCCGCCGGACGCGCTCGAGATCTTCCTGGAAGCCTTCGAAGGGCCGCTGGACCTCTTGCTGTACCTGATCCGCAAGCAGAACTTCAACGTGCTGGACATTCCGATGTCCCAGGTGACGCGTCAGTATCTTCTGTACATCGAGCAGATCCGCAAGACCAACCTCGAGCTGGCTGCCGAATACCTGCTGATGGCCGCGATGCTGATCGAGATCAAGTCGCGCATGCTGCTGCCGGTGAAGAAGGCCGACAGCGACGAGGAAGCCGAGGACCCCCGTGCCGAACTGGTGCGCCGCCTGCTGGAGTACGAGCAGATGAAGCTGGCCGCGCAGCGGCTGGATACCGTGCCGCAACTCGGCCGCGACTTCCTGCGCTCGCAGGTCTATATCGAGCAAAGCCTGTCGCCGCGTTTCCCGGACGTGGAAACGATCGACCTCCAGTCCGCCTGGGCCGACGTGCTCCGGCGCGCCAAGCTCAACCAGCATCACAAGATCTCGCGCGAGGAACTGTCCGTGCGCGAGCACATGAGCCAGATCCTGCGGCGCCTGCAGCACTCGCGGTTCATGGAGTTCACCGAGCTGTTCGACGATGCCATCCGCTCGGGCAAGGGCGTGCCGGTGGTGGTGGTGAACTTCATCGCCATGCTGGAACTGTCGCGCGAGGCCCTCGTCGAGATCACGCAGGCCGAGCCGTTCGCACCAATTTATGTGCGATTGACGTACACGCCGACCTGATTCCCGTAGGTCAGGCCGCCACGGCGGCATTTCGAATGACGCGGATGCTCTACAATCCGCCGACAACCGGCCATCCCCCGTTTCAGCGATTTCAAGAGCCGGTGCATCCCGGGCACGCACCCGGGCGCTCTCCTACCACGACAGCACACCACGTACATGAAAGTCATTTCCTCTATCCAAGAGCTGCGGGACCAGTTGCGCGGGCAGAATCGCGCGGCGTTTGTCCCCACCATGGGCAACCTGCATGAAGGCCACCTGTCGCTGATGCGGCTGGCCCGCCAGCATGGCGACCCGGTGGTGGCGTCGATCTTCGTCAACCGGCTGCAGTTCGGCCCGAACGAGGACTTCGACAAGTACCCGCGCACGCTGCAGGACGACATCGAGAAGCTGCAGAGGGAAGGCGTCTACGTGCTGTTTGCGCCCACCGAGCGCGACATGTACCCGGAGCCGCAGGAATACCGCGTGGAGCCGCCGCACGACCTGGGCGATATCCTCGAAGGCGAATTCCGCCCCGGCTTCTTCAAGGGCGTGTGCACGGTGGTGATGAAGCTGTTCTCGTGCGCCCAGCCGCGCGTGGCCGTGTTCGGCAAGAAGGATTACCAGCAGCTGATGATCGTGCGCCGCATGGTCAAGCAGTTTGCGCTGCCAATCGACATCATCCCGGCGGAAACCATCCGCGCCGAAGACGGCCTCGCCCTGTCGTCGCGCAACCGCTACCTGACCGAGACCGAGCGCGCCGAGGCGCCAATGCTCTACAAGTCACTCCACGAAGTGCGTGATACGGTACTCGCCGGTGACAAGGTCGACCTGCTCCAGGTGGAAGCCGACGCCGTGGCCAAGCTGGCGGCGCGGGGATGGAAGCCCGACTACGTGTCCATCCGCAAACGCGAAAACCTCCAGGCCCCCACCCGCGAGGAATTCGCCGCCGGCGAACCGCTGGTCGTGCTGACCGCCGCCAAACTGGGCGCCACGCGGTTGATCGATAACCTCGAAATCTGAGTATCCGACTCCGCTGCCGAATGAGCCCGCCACTGCGCGGGATTTTTCCCGCCTTATCAGCAATGCAACTGCATTGCCCAAGTAATGCGTATGCATTACCATCGTGGCATTGTGCTGAGGAGTTCCACCATGCCGCTCGTGTTCCACGCCCCTGATGAGGCCATTGTCGAGGCGGAGTCAACCCTAACCGACCGCTTCCAGACCACCGTGCCGGACGTCGTCCGGCGCGCGTTGAAGCTGGAGCGGCGCGACAAGATCCGTTACGTGGTGCGGCCAAGTGGCGAAGTCGTCATGCAACGCGCGACGGGCGCGGTGGTATCCCATGACCCGGCGCTCGAACCCTTCCTGGACCTGCTGGAACGCGACATCGCGCAGCATCCGGAACGCCTGCGTGCATTGAGCGTGGAACTGCTGGCCCGGATCGACAAGCTGACGAATCGAATCGAGATCGACCTCGACGCCCCGCTGCCGGACGAAGACTGATGGCAGCACCGCAAACCGAAACCCCGGTCGTCAACGGGTGGCGGTTGTACGCTCATCCGTTGTTCATCGATCAACTGACGTCGCTGGCCAACACCGTCGAGGCGCTGGCAAGGAAAGATCCGGAAGGCTATCGGCAGAAGAACGCCACGAAGCGGCTCATGGCGATCTTCGAATTGATGATGAACAGGATTCCGTCCGACCCGGCGAACGCCGATTACCGGCTCGGGGGCACGCTGGGCGACACACACAAGCACTGGTGCCGCGCGCGCTTCTTCCAGCAGTACCGGCTTTTCTACCGCTTCAACGCGCAGCAGAAGGTCATCGTCTTTGGCTGGGTCAACGACGAGACCACCAAGCGCGCCTACGAAAGCAAGACCGACGCATACCGTGTGTTCGCGAAGATGCTGGCGAACGGCAATCCACCCGACGACTGGGACAGCCTGCTGGCCGCGGCGCGGCTGGCCGAGCGAGACCTCGCCGGCATCGTCACGCCGCTCCGCAGTGTCTCCGTGAACTAAGGCCGCCCGCTCACCCTGCCCGCCGCAGCCGCTCCCGTTCCCGCGCCAGATGGCGGCGGTGGCCGCTGCGGCGCTTCCACCAGATCAGTACGCCGGTGATGGCGAAGATCAGCGGGGTCAGGCCGAATGCGGTGATGAAGGCGCGCCCCGGCGTGCCGAAGGCTTCGCCAGTGTGCAGCGGGAACAGCCAGTTGATGAGGGTATCGCCGGACGGCGCGTCCTTGGCCAGCGGGTCGCGGGCGCCGAGGCGCTGGCCCGTATAGGCATCCAGCCAGAGCCGCGTGGCGCCGCTGTCGCCACGGATCTCGCCGGACTGGCGCAGGCGGATCTCGTAGACATCGCCCGGCTTGCGGGGCAGCCCGATGCGCGTGACCAGCGCGCCCGGATACTCGCGCTGGGCAGCGGTCATGGCCTGGGCCGGGGTGATCGCGTGCACGCCCTCGGGCGGCGCGGCCGAGTGGGGTTTCTCGGTGGCACTCACCGTCATCACGCTGCTGATGATCGGCGTGACCCACTTCGGCAGATTCAGGTACCAGCCCGAGAACGCGATGGTGGCCAGCACCGGCGCCAAGAAGATGCCGCCCGCCCGGTGCAGCGTGTAGGTGAAGCGCGACCACGAGCCGCCGTGCGCGATGCGCACCGACTGCCTCAGCGCGCGCGCCGTCAGCTTTGGCAGCCAGAGCACGATCCCCACCAGCACCAGGAACAGCAGCATCATGCCGGCCACGCCGGTGATGGTCTTGCCGGTATCGCCGCTCAGCAGGTAGCGGTGGAGGTGGAACAGCGTCGGCATCAGTTGCTGGCGCGACAGCCCCGGCACGCCCCAGAACCGTTCCCCCTTCACGGCCAGCGTGATCGGGTCGATCATCACCTGCCGCGAGCGCCCCGGCCCGGCCTCTGGCCCCTTGAGCGGGTAATAGGCGATGAACACGCCGTGCTCGTGCATCGGCAGCATCAGCAGGTTCGGCTTGCCGTAATGCGGGTCGGCCATCAGCTTGGCGGTGACCGACTCCACCGTGGCCGCCCCCACCGGAATCCGCGCGGCGGAGGACGCCTCGAGCAAATCCGGGTTGAGCCAGGTGTCCAGTTCCTCGCGCCAGGTGATCGTGGTGCCAGTCAGGCCCATCAGCACGAACAGCAGGCCGAAGGTCAGGCCGATATAGCGATGCAGCTTGAGGAAGACGGTACGAAGACGGCCGGAGACCATGGTGTCAGGGGCGGATTGGAGGATTGATATAGTGCTTTATAAGGCACCTAAAGACATGCCGATGCACCACACCAAGGGTGATCGCTCGGCATCTGTGGGCCAGCCCGCAAATGCAAATGCGAAGAATTCGCGATTCTAACAGTGGCAAGTTAAGATCGGTGGCCGTGCGGTGGCGTTGCCGTCGTGCGCCGTCCACACCTGCCCTGCCATGTCCGATATCGAACTCGCCCCCGCCACAGCCGCTGACGCAGACCTGCTGGCCGCGCTGCACACCGACAGTTGGCGCCACGCCTATGCCGGCCTGATTCCCGCCGAATACCTCGAAAACCACGCGCCGGCCGAACGGCTGGCCACCTGGCGCGCCCGCATGCTGGAGGACGCCGAGGCGCCGCTGCTCGTGACCATCCTGCGGGTGGACGGCAAGCCGGCCGGCTTCAGTTGCCTGATGCCGCTGGCCGAACCGGGCTACGGCATCTACCTCGACAACCTCCATGTGATGGCCGATTACCAGGGCTTCGGCCTCGGCAAGCGGCTGATGACCCACTGCGCCGCGCGCGTGGCTTACGAATGGCCCGGCAAGCCGCTGTTTCTCTATGTACTGGACGGCAACACCCAGGCGCGGGCGTTCTACCGGGCGCTGGGCGGCGAGGAATCGGCGTGTTTCGACGACCCGTTTCCCGGCACCGACCTGATGATGCCGATCCGCCGGGTGACGTGGGTCGATGTGGAAGCGCTGCTGCGGCGGCTGACGGGCAGCTCAGGCGGCTGAGGGGGAGGAAGGCGCAGCAGCCTGCGTCGCTGCCCCGCCATCGAGCCAGTGCAGGATGGGCTGCCACTGCTCCCAGTCGCGCGCCACGCGGGACGGTGCCACGTCCCACAGCGTCAGCCCGTGCGCGGCCAGTTGCACGTAGTTCTGCGTATCGCGCAGGTACCCGAGCACTGGCAGGCCCAGACCTTCGACAAATCGTTGCAATTGCTCGGCCGCGCGCGTGCGCATGTCCACGCGCATGCCGATCACGCCGACGGCCACCTCGCCGTGGCGCACGCGCTTCTCGTCGGCCAGTTTGGTGAGGAAGTCCTGGGTGGCGAGGATATCGAACATCGAGGGCTGCAGCGGCACCACCACGCGGTGCGCCAGCTTCATGACATCGGCAAAGCGCCAGCCGTGCAGGCCGGCCGGGGTGTCCAGCACCACGTGGGTGGTGCCCTTCGGGGGCCGGGCGATGTGGTCGCCGTTGATCTCCCAGGTGCGGATGGGCGGCGCCGCGGCCGGACGCAGTCCCAGCCAGGCGCGCGAGGACTGCTGGCGATCCGTGTCGCCCAGCATCACCGCATGGCCGTGGCGGGCGAAATAGCCCGCCAGATTGGTGGCCAGCGTGGTTTTGCCCACGCCGCCCTTGGGATTCGCGATCACGACTACCGGCATGAAAAGCTCCAGGAACCGATGGCTGCGATAGTCTACCGGGTCGGCGCCCCGGGCTGAACGGTCAGGAGGGATCAGGAGGGATCAGGAGGGATCAGGACTAGGGGGCGAAAGCGGTCCGAGCAACGCAGCGAGGTTGAGATGGGCGGCCATGGTGTCGGCCAGCCGGTCGATCGATGCCTCGCGCAGCGCGTCGAGGTCCACCCCCTCCGCCTGCCGCAAACCGGCCCAGCGCAACAGCGCGCCGCACGCGGCGGGGTCGTCGAACAGGCCGTGGACGTAGGTGGCCAGCACCTGATCGTCATCCGAACGGGCGCCATCGGGCCGCTGGGCGCCATCGCCCGAAATGTTGTCTTCCAGCCACAAAGCAGGCCGATCCAGCGCCGGCCCCTCGGTCACGCCCAGGTGGATCTCGTAGCCGCGCACCGGCGCCGCAGCGTCGCCCGCCAGCCGGCCGCTCACCTGCCGCAGCTGCTTTTCCGGGGCCAGCGTGGTGTCGAAGTCGAGCCAGCCGAGCCCATCGCTGCTGCCGGCCGGGCCTTCGCGGCCATCCGGGTCATGAATCCGCCGGCCCAGCATCTGCATGCCGCCGCAGATGCCGATCAGCTTGCCGCCATAGCGCAGATGGCGCGCCAGCGCGTGGTCCCAGCCGTTGGCGCGCAGGAAGGCCAGGTCCGCGCGCACGCTCTTGCTGCCGGGCAGGATCACGAGGTCCGCCGGCGGCACCGGCATGCCCGGGCCGATAAAGCGCAGGTCCACGCCGGGATGCGCGCGCAGGGCATCGAAATCCGTATGGTTCGAGATGCGCGGCAGCACCGGCACGATCACGCGCAGCACCTCGCCGCCCTCGCCATCCCGGGCGGGCTGGGCGTCGATGATCGCGTCCTCGGCATCGAGGTGCAGCCCGTGCAGGTAAGGCAGCACGCCGAACACCGGCTTGCCGGTGCGCGCGGTGAGCCAGTCGAGCCCCGGCTCCAGCAGGCGGATGTCCCCCCGGAAGCGGTTGATGATGAAACCGGTCACGCGCGCGCGCTCGGTCTCGGACAGGCAATCGAGCGTACCCACCAGATGGGCAAACACGCCGCCCCGGTCGATATCGGCCACCAGCACCACCGGGCAGTCCACCCGCTCGGCAAACCCCATGTTGGCGATATCGCGGTCGCGCAGGTTGATTTCGGCGGGGCTGCCGGCGCCCTCCACCAGCACCACTTCGTACGCCTGTTTCAGGCGCGCGTGGCTCTCCAGCACGGCGGCCATCGCCTGCGGCTTGTAGGCGTGGTAGGCGCGGGCGTCCAGGTCCATGCGGGCGCGGCCGTGGATGATGACCTGCGCGCCGATGTCGCTGCTCGGCTTGAGCAGCACCGGGTTCATGTCGGTGTGCGGGGCGAGCCCTGCCGCCTGCGCCTGCAGCGCCTGCGCGCGGCCGATTTCGCCGCCATCGACGGTCACCGCGCTGTTCAGCGCCATGTTCTGCGGCTTGAACGGCACCACTTGCACGCCGGCACGCGCCAGCACGCGGCACAGGCCGGCGACGATGGTGCTCTTGCCCGCATCGGAGGTCGTGCCCTGGACCATCAGGGTGCCGCGCAGGGCACGCCCGCCGGGCAGCGGCGCACCGCTGGAAACAGTTTTCGATTGCATGGCGCGATTATCGCAGCGTCGCCGTCCCGCCGGGGCGCCACGCGCGGCGGCCCTGCAAGTTCCATGCGTGCGGGCACCGCATGCCGCCGCTACAATACGCCGGATGGAAACCAAGGCCATCGTCAAGTCACTCGGCATCACGGGCCCCGCCGATCCCGCGTCGGCCGGCGCCGCCGTTGCCAGCAAGCCCGAGACGGAGACCGCGCCGCAGCCGCAGGCCGGCACGGCCGCCCCGCGCACGCTCACGCTGGTGCTGGGCGGGGCGCGCTCGGGCAAGAGCCATTTCGCCGAACAGCTCGCCACGGACCACGCCATGCTGACGTGCGGCCCGGTGACCTACATCGCCACCGCGCGCCATGACGCCGAGCCGGCCGACGAGGAAATGGAGCTGCGCATCGCGCTGCACCGCGCCCGCCGCCCGGCCGACTGGGCGCTGGTGGAAGAGCCGGTGCACCTTGCCGACGCCCTCTACGCGCACGCGCGCCATGACGGCTGCATCCTCGTCGATTGCGTCACGCTCTGGCTCAACAACCTGATCTTCGACGAGAACCGCGCCTACCCCGAGTACGGCGTCATCACCCCGCCGCCCGCCTTCACCGAGGAAATCGACGCGCTGCTCACCGCGCTGCCGATGCTGCCGGGCCACGTGATCCTGGTCTCCAACGAGATCGGCTTCGGCGTGGTGCCCACGGGCGCCATCACCCGTTTCTACGTGGACGAACTGGGCCGCCTGAACCAGAAGCTGGCCGCCGCCGCGGACCGCGTGCGCCTGCTCGTGGCCGGCATTCCGGTTGCGGTCAAGGGCGCCGACCCCGCGTGATCTTCCCACCATGTTGATGATGTCCTGGGCGGCCTGCGTGGCCGCCGCGCTGGCCGGCGTGCTGCTGGACCGCTGGCTGGGCGAGCCGCGCCGCTGGCATCCGCTGGTCGGCTTCGGCCGTCTGGCCGCCGCGCTGGAAGCGCGCCTCAATCGTCCCGCCCACTCCTCACTTCGCCAACGCACCGCCGGGCTGCTGGCCTGGGCGACGATGGTGCTCGTGCCGGCTGCGCTGGCCTGGGGGCTGGTCGTGCTCGCCCAGCGCGCACACCCGGCGCTGGCGTGGGCACTGCATGCGGTGGCGCTCTACGCGGCGCTGGGCGCGTGCAGCCTGGCCCAGCACATCGCGCCGATTGCCGCCGCGCTGGCGCGCAACGACCTTGCCAATGCCCGCCGGCTGACCGCGCGCATCGTCTCCCGCGACACCACCGATGCCGACGCCGAGGCGCTGGCCCGCGCCGCCTGCGAATCGGCGCTCGAGAACGGCAACGATGCGATCTTCGGCGCGCTGTTCTGGTTCTTTATCGGCGGCGCGCCGGCGGTGATCGTGTTCCGGCTCGCCAATACGCTCGACGCGATGTGGGGCTATCGCACGCCGCGCCTGCTGCATTTCGGCTGGGCCGCCGCGCGGCTCGACGACGGCCTCAACCTGATCCCGGCGCGGCTGACCGCGCTGACCTACGCGCTGCTCGGTGCCACGGGGCAGGCGCTGCGCTGCTGGCGCACGCAGGCGCCCGCGTGGTCCAGCCCCAACGCGGGCCCGGTGATGGCCGCCGGCGCCGGCGCGGTAGGCGTGGCGCTCGGTGGCGGCGCGCGCTATCACGGCGAGTGGGAGGAACGTCCGCCGCTTGGCGTTGGAGACCCGCCCGGCGCGGCCCATGTCGATGCCTGCCTGCGGCTGGTGCAGCGCACGCTGTGGCTCTGGCTCGGGCTGGCGATGCTGAGCGTGCCGATCGGGATGGCGATGACAATGCGGATGGCCGCATGAGCGCCCTCCCCCCGATCCGCCACGGCGGCAACCTGCTCGCGGCCGCGCGCCGCCATGGCCGGCCCGTGGCCGAATGGCTCGACCTGTCCACCGGCATCAATCCCGATGGCTACCCGGTGCCGCCGCTGCCCGCCGAGGTCTGGCAACGGCTGCCGCAGGACGATGACGCCCTGGCGGACATCGCCGCGCGCGCCTACGGCGGTGCGCACGCGTTGCCGGTGGCCGGCTCGCAGGCGGCCATCCGCACGCTGCCGCGCCTGCTGCACCCGGGGCGCGTGGGCATTGCCGCGCTGGGCTACAGCGAGTACGCGCCGGCCTTTGCGCTGGCCGGGCACACCGTCGTCCCGCTCGATGAGGCCGATTTCGCCCGTGCCGATCTGGCCGATGACCTCGACCATCTGGTGGTCGTGAACCCGAACAACCCCACCGCGCGGCTGCTGCCGGCGCAGACGCTGCGCCACTGGCATCGGCAAGTGGCAAGCCGGCACGGCACGCTGGTCGTGGACGAGGCCTTCATGGATGCGCTGGCCGCGCCGTCGCTGGTGGCGGACGCCGCCGCGCCGGGCCTGGTCGTGCTGCGCTCGCTCGGCAAGTTCTACGGGCTGGCGGGCGTGCGCTGCGGCTTCGTGTTCGCGGCGCCGGACCTGCTAGCGGCACTCGGCGACCAGCTCGGCCACTGGACCGTCTCCGGCCCGGCGCGCGCCGTCGCCCAGCATGCCCTTGCCGATACCGACTGGCAGCACGCCACGCGCGCCAGGCTCGCCACCGCCGGCCAGCGGCTGGCCATGCTGCTGCGCGAGCACGGGCTGTCCCCGGTGTCGCAGCCGCTGTTCAGCTGGATGCCCGATGCCCGCGCGCCGGCCCTGCACGCGGCGCTGGCACAACAAGGCGTGTGGACCCGGCTGTTCGATGCGGCCGGCGGCTGCCCCGCCAGCCTGCGCCTGGGCCTGCCGCCCGATAACGAACCCTGCTGGCGCCGGCTCGACCGCGCGCTGGCCGACGCCACCTCCTCTCTCGCCCCCTGACATGACGAAGTCCATTGCCGCGCTGACCGCCGCGGTCGCCGCACTCCTGACCTGCCCCGCCCACGCGGCCATCTCCGTAATCGACGATGCCGGCAACACCGTGACGCTGGCCCAGCCCGCGCGCCGCATCGTCTCGCTGGCCCCGCATGTGACGGAGCTGCTCTACGCGGCTGGCGGCGGCGATCGCATCGTCGGCACGGTCTCGTACAGCGACTACCCCCCGCAGGCGCGCGACCTGCCGCGCGTGGGCGACAACAAGGCGCTGGACCTCGAACGAATTGCCGCGCTGAAGCCGGACCTGATCGTGGTCTGGCGCCACGGCAACGCGCAGAAGCAGACCGACCGCCTGCGCGCGCTAGGCCTGCCGCTGTACTTGAGCGAGCCGCGCAAGCTCGCATCGATCCCGGAAAACCTTGAGAAGCTGGGCAAGCTGATGGACACCGGCCCGGTGGCCACGCGCGCCGCCGCGGACTTCCGCCAGCAGGTGGAGACGCTGCGCAAGACCTACGCCAACCGGCCCCCGGTGACGGTCTTCTATCAGGTCTGGCAGCAGCCGCTGATGACGCTGAACGGCCAGCACATGGTCAGCGACATGCTGGCGCTGTGCGGCGGCCGCAACCTGTTCGGGAACGAACCGCCGCTGGTGCCGACCGTGTCCGTGGAAGCGGTGGTGGCCGGCAACCCCGAGGCGATGATGACGGCGGGCATGGGCGCCACGCGGCCGGACAAGCCGCTGGCGGATTTTGCGATGTGGGAAAAATGGAAGTCAGTGACGGCGGTGGCGCGCAACAACCTGTTCATCATCGACGGTGATCTGGTCAACCGCGCCGGTCCGCGCGTGGTGCAGGGCGCGGCGGAGATCTGCAAGGATCTCGATATCGCGCGCTCCCGCCGGCCGTCCTGACTCAGATTCGTACTCGTTCGACCGAATTCGATCTAGTTCGGCAGCCGGTTCCACCAGCCGAGCCGGGCGCCGCTGCCATCCGTACCCTCCAGATGGAAACGGCACGTAGCGCCAAAGCCCAGTTCCCACGCCAGCGTGCGCGCCAGCGGCAGGCCCAGCCAGTGCGCGGCCAGCATGCGGATGGGGCCGGCGTGGGTCACCACCCACAGGCAGCCGCCCCCCTCGCCCTCCTCGCCCGGCAGCGAACCGGCCCAGTCCACCACGCGCGCCATGACCTGCGCGGCGCTCTCGCCACCGTGGGGCCGCGCCGCCATCAGGTTCGCGGCCCAGTGGTCGAGATCGGCGCGGTCGATGGTGGCCCACTCCCGCCCTTCCCACTGGCCGAAGTCCAGCTCGCGCAGGCGCGGTTCGATTTCCAGATTGATGCGGGTGTCGATGCCGTGGGCCAGCGCTGTCGCCGTGTCGCGCGCGCGTGCCGCCGGGCTGGTCAGGATGCGGTCCGGCCGCAGCCCTTCCAGTGTGGCGACGATCCGCTCGGCGGGCGGCGAGACGGGCAGCGCCAGCGCAAGGTCCAGCGCGCCGTAGCAGATGCCCGGCGCCACTTCCGGCCGGGCGTGGCGGATCAGGACCACGTCCATGCGGCCGCCACGAGGTAGATCGACAGTTCACCACACTGCTGCGCCATGCCGAGGCAATCGCCGGTATAGCCGCCAAGCCGGCGCACGAAGTACGCGCCCAGTGCCGCGCGCACCCCCACCAGCACGGCGATGGCCACCCCCGCGAACATCGGCCCGAGCAGCACCAGCGGCGCCACCCCGCAGACCAGCGCAAACAGCAGACCGGCCCCGGCCAGCCGCTGCGCCACCGGCTTGGCCTTGCCTTCGGCGCGCACATAGTCGTGCGTGGCGAGGAAGGAGATCGCCATCGCCCGGCTCGCGCCATGGCCGGCTACCAGCACCGCCAGCAGCACGGCCAGCCCGCCCGCGTCGCCCGTGGCCAGCAGCAGCTGCCACTTGAGCAGCAGCGCCATGACGATGGCGATGGCCCCAAAGGCGCCCACGCGCGAGTCGTGCATGATGGCCAGCACGTCCTCGCGCCGGTAGCCGCCGCCGAAGGCATCCACGCAATCGGCCAGGCCATCCTCATGGAACGCGCCGGTCAGCAGCAGCGTGGCGATCATGCCCAGCACCACGGCCACGGGCGCGCTCCACAAGGCCAGCGCGCCCCAGGTGACCAGCGCGCCGCCCACGCCCACCAGCAGCCCCACCAGCGGAAAGTAGCGCGCCGCCGCGTTGAGGAAGTGCGGCTGGAAGCCAACCCAGCCGGCCAGCCGCTGTGGCAGCGGCACGCGCGTGAAGTAGCCGAGGGCGGTCAGGAAGAAGCGCAGTTCGTCGGCCATGGTCGGGTCCGGGGTCGGCGGGGGATCGATCAGGCCGTGCCGGCACTCACGCCGGCACCGCTGAACGTCGCCATGTCCTTGAGAAACGCCGCCGCCGAGGCCACCAGCGGCCATGCCAGCGCCGCGCCGGTGCCTTCGCCCAGGCGCAGGTTCAGGGCCAGCAGCGGCTCGGCGCCGAATTCGGCCAGCAGGGCCTTGTGGCCGCGCTCATCGGAACAATGCGAGAACACGCAGTACTGGAGCACGGTCGGGTCGATCCGCGCCGCCACCAGCAGCGCGGCGGAGGCGATGAAGCCATCGACCAGAATCACCATGCGGCAGGCGGCGGCAGCCAGGTAGGCGCCCGTCATCGCCGCGATCTCGTAGCCACCGAAGGTGGCCAGCACGTCGAGCGGCGCGGTCACCTCGGCGTGGCGGGCCAGCGCGCGCTCGAGGATCTCGCGCTTGCGGGCCACGCCGGCCTCGTCCAGCCCGGTGCCGCGTCCGGCGCAGTCGGCCAGCGGCAGGCCGGTCAGCCGGCTCATCAGGCAGGCCGCGGCGGAGGTGTTGGCGATCCCCATCTCGCCGAAGCCGATCACATTGGTGCCCTGCTCCGCATGGCGCAGCACGCGCGCCATGCCGGCCTGGATGGCCGCGCCCGCCTGCGCCGGCGTCATCGCGGCTTCCTCGACGAAATTGCGCGTGCCATCGGCCACACGGCAGTTGACCAGCCCCGGCGCGGCCGGCAGCGGCGCACGCACGCCGGCATCCACCACTTCCAGCACCATGCCGTGCTGGCGCGTGAAGACATTGATCGCCGCGCCGCCGCCGAGGAAGTTCAGCACCATCTGGGCCGTGACTTCAGGCGGGAAGGCGCTTACGCCGGCATCGGCCACGCCATGGTCGCCAGCGAACACGATGATGGTCGGGCGGGTCAGCACCGGCTGGGTCTCGCCCCGGATCAGGCCGATCTGCATCGCCAGCGACTCCAGCCGGCCCAGCGAGCCGGGCGGCTTGGTCTTGTGGTCGATGGCGGCCTGGAGCGCGGCGCGCAGGGAATCGTCGAGCGGGGCGATCGGGGGGCGTTGCAGGGGGGTGTCGGTGAAGGTGGACATCGATATTTCCGCAGTGTCTTTACATTTCCACGCCGCGCTGGGCCTTGATGCCCTGCTGGAACGCGTGCTTGACCGGGGTCATCTCGGTCACGGTATCGGCGGCCTCGATCAGCGCCGGCGGGGCGCCGCGGCCGGTGATGACCACGTGCTGCATCGGCGGACGGGCGCGCAGGTCGGCAATGACCTGCTCCACGTCGAGGTAATGCAGCTTCAGCGCGATATTCAGTTCATCGAACAGGACCAGCCCGATGGCGGGGTCCTGCAGCATGCGCCGGGCGATGTCCCAGGCGGCCTCGGCCTTGGCGACGTCGCGCGCGCGGTCCTGGGTCTCCCAGGTGTAGCCCTCGCCCATCACGTGGAACTCGCATGCTTCCGGAAAGCGCTGGAGGAACATTTCCTCGCCGCTCGGGATGGCGCCCTTGATGAACTGGACCACGCCCGTACGCATGCCGTGCCCCATTGCGCGCACGACCATGCCGAAACCCGAGCTGGACTTGCCCTTGCCGTTGCCGGTGGTGATCACGATCACGCCGCGCTCGGTCTGCGCGGCGGAGATCTTGGCATCCACCACCTCTTTCTTGCGCGCCATGCGGGCCTTGTGGCGGGCGTCGCGGCCATCGTCTTCCGAGGTGTCCGGCGTGTTGTTGTCGATATCGTTCATTTACGAATTTCCAGTCGTCCCATTCGGGATCAGCGCCGTATAAAGGCCGTCGCTGACGCTGACAATGGGGGTGCGCAGCGCCCGGGAGCACTGCGCGGGGGTAAGGACATCCGGCGCGGGGCCATGCAGCGCCTGGCCGTCTTCGGACATCAGCAGCGCATGCGTGGCGTAGCGGCGCGCCAGGTTGAGATCGTGCAGGATCACGATGGCCGCGTGGCGGCCCGCCGTGGTCAGGCGGCGCAGCAGTTCCAGCACGAGGATCTGGTGGCGCAGGTCGAGGTGAGCCACCGGTTCGTCCAGCAGCAGCAGTGGCGCCTGCTGGGCCATGGCGGCAGCCAGCGACACGCGCTGGCGTTCGCCGCCGGAGAGCGTGAGGACGTCGCGGGTGGTCAGGGCGTCGAGGTCGAGTTCGGTCATGACGTCGCGCACCACGCGGTCGTCATCGCCCTGGCCCCAGCCCCAGCCGCTCATGTGCGGATGACGTCCCACGCGCACGGCGTCCTGCACGGCCATCGAGAAGGTGTCATGCACGGCCTGCGGCAGGTAGGCCCGCTGGCGCGCGAGCGCGGCCGGCGCGGCGCGGGTGACCGGGGTGTCGTCGATGCGGACCTCGCCGCCATCGGGCGCGCGCAGGCCGGCCAGCACGCCCATCAGCGTGGACTTGCCCACGCCATTCGGGCCGACCACGCACCAGAACTCGCCCGGCGCGATGGTCATCGACAGATGCTCCACCAGCACGCGCGGGCCGGCGCGCAGGGCGACGTCGCGCAGGTGCAGGCTGGGACAGGGCGCAAGCGGCGTAGACCAGTGGTTCATCGCGGCCTCCGCAGCAGCAGATAGAGGAAGGTCGGCACGCCGAGCAGCGCGGTAATCACGCCCACCGGCAGTTGTGTGGGGGCGATCACGGTACGGGCGATCAGATCCGCCGCCATCAGCAGCGTGCCGCCCAGCAGCACCGACGCCGGCAGCAGCAGCCGCTGGTCGTTGCCCCAGGCCAGCCGCACCATGTGCGGCACAACCAGACCGACGAAGCCGATCGACCCGGCGGTGGTGATCGCCGCCGCAATGGCGAACGAGGCGATCAGGAACGTGGCCAGCCGCACCCGGCCCACCTGCACGCCCAGCGATTGTGCCACGGTCTCGCCAAGCAGCATCACGTTGAGCGAGCGGGCCATCGGCATGGCCAGTACCAGCGCCACGGCCAGCGTGGCCAGCGCGGCGCCATAGCTGGCGGTGCCGCCAAGGTCGCCGGTCAGCCAGAACAGCATGCCGCGCAGCCGCGACTCCGGCGCGATGGCCAGGATCAGCGTGATCAGCGCGCCCCAGCCGGCGGCGAGGATCACGCCGGTCAGCAGCAGGCGGGCGCCGGCCTCGTGGTGGCCGCCCTGCACGCGCGGGTGGAGCAGGTCCCGGCGCGCCAGAGAGGCCACCAGCACCATCGACAGCAGCGCCCCGCCAGCGGCGCCGGCCTGCACGGTCCACAGCGGCAGCATCAGCAGCATCGCCAGCAGCGCGCCGGTGGCGGCGCCGCCCGAGACGCCTAATACATAGGGCTCGGCCAGCGGGTTGCGCAGCAGCACCTGCATCAGCGCGCCGGAGAGCGCCAGCAGGCCGCCGCATGCGAACGCGGCGACGGCGCGGGGGAGTCGTAATTCCCTGACAATGGCGCCGGCCATGCCAGCATCGGTGGCGCTCAGGGCCTGCCAGAGCTGCGCGGCATCGAGCGACACGCTGCCCAGCGCCAGCGACAGCCCGAACACGGCCAGCCCCGCCAGGGCGAGGACCAGCCAGACGGCCAGCGCGCGGCGCGCCTCAGCCATGGCGGGCACCGTCCCCGCGCGGCGCCTTGCCGGGCCTCATTTCTGGCGCCATCCCAGCGTGACGAACCCCGCCCGGCCCTGCGTGGCGTACGGATAGGCGAGCTGGTAGTTCTTGTCGAACAGGTTTTCCACGCGGGCGGCGACGAACCATTGCTTGTCGATGTTGTAGCGGGCGGTGAGGTTCAAGATACCGTATCCGCCCAGCCGGCGCGAGCCATTGTCCATCCGCGACGACGACACCAGCCACTCGCCCCCGAATCGGAAATCGCCGAAATTCCGGCCTACATCGACCGACGCATGGCGGCGCGCGCGGCGCAGCAGCTGGGTGCCGTTGGTTTCATCGACCGGATTCTGGAAGGTCACGCTGGCGCCGACATCCGTGCCGAGCAGGTTGGCGCGCCAGGACGCCTCCACCCCCTGCACCTTGGCCTTGTTGACGTTCTGCGCCAGGAACAGCCCGCCGGCCTGCTGCGTGGAGACGATCAGGTCGTTGTAGCGGGTCTCGAACGCAGTCACGCGCAGCAGCCCGGTGGCGGCGGTTTCCACCTGCACGCCCAGTTCGGCCGACTTGGCGCGCTCGGGCTGGAGGTTCGGCTGGCCGAAGTTCGGGTAATAGAGTTCGTTGAAGGTCGGCGCCCGGAAGGCGTTGCTGACGTTGGCGATCAGCTTGACCGCCTGGGTCAGGTTGAAGCCATAGCCGGCGAAGAAGCTGCCCTGGTTGCCGAAGTCCGAATAATGGTCGTTGCGCGCGTTCAGCTGCAGCTGGTGGCGACCGATCTTGCCTTCGTAGCCGCCGTAGACCGAGAACACATTGCGCGTGGGCGCGTTGTAGGCGCTGGACGACAGTTCCTGCTGGAGGTAGTCGGTGCCGAACAGCAGCGTGTGGTCAGGCGTCAGCGCGTACTCGTTCTGCCAGTTGAACTGGCGGGAACGGGTGCTGAACAGGCTGTCGAACAGGCCGTTCTTGGTGGTCTCGGCGCGGTCCTCGCTCTGGGCGACCTTGAAATGGGTGCGCCAGTCGGGCAGCACCTTGCCGTTGACGAAGGCGGACAGCGTGTACAGCTCGCTATCCATGCGCAGGTCGTCGGTCGGCTTGCCGCTGGTGCTGTCGTACGACAGCTGGCTGTTGGAGTAGTACGCGGCCACGCCGGCGTCCCAGTCCTGGCTGAACTTGTGCTTCACCTGGCCGGAGACGCTCTTGTTCTCGTACGGGTTGTCGGCCGGGTTCGGGCCGATACCCTGCCGGGCGCGCGTGGGGTTGTCGCGATTCCATGCCGCGGCGTCGATCGACGAATAGCCGTCGGTCTTGAAGATCGAGCCGGTGACGTTGAACGAGGTATCGCCCACCTGCCCGCCATAGCCAACGGTGCCCTGGCGCGTGTTGTTGCTGCCGTACTCCACCGAAGCATTGGCCGCCGGGGCCTGGCCGGCGCCGCTCTTGGTGAAAATCTGCACCACGCCGCCGATGGCGTCGGAGCCATACAGGGCCGAGACGTTGCCGCGCACCACCTCGATATGGTCGATCTGGTCCGGCAGGATATTGGCGAGCTGCGCGGTGCCGCCGCTGGCGCCGGCAATGCGCACGCCATCCACCAGGATCAGCACCTGGTTGGAATTGGCGCCGCGCATGAATAGCGTGGTGTTGGCGCCCATGCCGCCCGTGGTGGCAAATTCCACGCCCGCCTGGCCGCGCAGCAGCGAGCGCAGGTCCGGCGACTGGGCATTGACGATGTCTTCCTGGGTGACCACCGTGGTGTGCGGCAGCGCCTCGGTCACGGCCTGCGCGGTGCGCGAGGCGGTGACGACCACCGGGGCGAGCGTCTGGCCAGGGGCGGCGCCGCCCGCATCCGGCGCGGCTTGCGCGTGGACCATGGCGGGCGAGAAAGCGGACGAGAAAACGGCGATGGCCGCCAGGATGGCGGGCACGAGTGGGCGGACCGGCGGCTGTGTCGCGGCGGTCGGCCTGTGGAGCGAGGAACGCATGTTGCTGGATGGATGGAAGCACGGCCGGGCCCGTTCCCCCGCGGGCCATATGGCGAAGTGGCGCGCCGCCGTGTGGAGCGGTGCGCCCGCGTTCAGGCCGGTATCCGGGCTGACGACATCAGGCCGGCCGCCTTCCCGATCGGTGGATCCCCGTCAAATGGCGGGGTGGATCAGTGGCATGCTGGCAGGCCCTTGCGCGGCGCATGGCGCGTGCGCGGTCGCTTACCGTTGCGGGGGCAGCACAGGTTGGCCCAGTGCGCGGCGCGCCCCGGACTCCCTGTTTCCCGTTGAACTGCGGCCCTGTGGGCAGGGTCGCGAGCACCTGGAACGTGCGCGAGTGTAGGCAGTTTCACCGGGGCCGTCAATCTGGCCGACGTGGTGCGGAACCGTCCACTCCGGCACCGTTTGCCCGCACGTTGCGTGACGATCGATGCAACTTCCGGGCGACGCTACAGTCAGAAACGTCTCGTTGACGACGTGGCCGATCCGGCATCGGCTAGAATCCCGAAACCTGACCCACAATCCATCGGACAGACAGGCACTATGCTCAACGAACTCGAACAACTGGCCGCCAAGATCGGGCGCGTGCTGCATCACGCAGACACCCTGGCGGCGGAAAACCAGCGGCTGCGCGCGGAGATCGACCGCCTGCGGGCCGAGGCGAGCCAGTTGCGCACGGACCGCGAAGCCATGGCGGCCGACCGCGAACTGCTCAATATCAAGATCGAGGAAGCCCAGCTGCGCATCCAGTCGATCCTGGACAAGCTGCCCACGGCCAGCGATGCGCGCCAGCTCGATTTGCTGGGTGAAGGCGCCCCGGCCACCGGCACCGACCCCGACGCCAGCGGCGCGCACCCCGCCCCCGGAGAACACGCATGAGCAACAAGCAAGTCGAAGTGAACATCGCGGGGCAGCCCTACCGCTTCGCCATCGCGCCGGATAATGAAGCCGCGCTGCTGGAAGCCGTGGCGCTGGTGGACAACCAGATGAACAAGCTCAAGGGCAACGTCTCCGCCAAGGGCGTGGAGCGCGTGGCCGTGATGGCCGCCATCAGCATTGCCTCGGACCTGCTGGCCATGCGCCGCAAGCAGGAAGAGGACGGGCAGATTCCCGTGGACGCCGTGCGGGCCCGCATCCGCGAGCTGAACGAGCGCGCCGACGAGGCACTGCGGCAGTACGCGCACGTGGGCACCGACCCGCGCGCGCAGGGCTGAAATTGAATAGGCCGAATCTGGCCGGACTTGAAATCACACCGCCTCGGCCGCACATGACAGCGATGTGAAGCCGATGGCGCAATGTCGGATTTGCCCGATGTCCGGTGTTGAAAATGTAACGATGCAACATGCCGAACTTGGTATGCCAGACGACGCGGTGTATAGTGTAGCCAGACTGCACAACGCCTCAACGGTGCAGCATATTGGTCAGGTTATCGCGCCCGGCCGCCGTTTTCATCCCATCCTGTTTCGAAACGGCAAACGTCTGACAACACCCAAGCTGCTCGCAGCGTAAGGTGAATATAAAGTCAGACGTTTGACAGTTTCCCTGCCTGGTTCGTGAGGGTCATAACTCCTTGAACCGATATGCATTGCATGGTGCGGGATTATGTCGTGTGGGCGAGCGCGTCACCGCATTCATAGTCTGGGTTCGCCTGGACTCCCTGAGTGGGTGATGTACCCAAAATACGACTTCCGCAGCCACTCTGAACCTCACTTGGGTTCAGGATGCCGACCCAGCGGCCGAGGCGGGGACCCCTCAGAAGGCGGTGGTTTTTAGAACCACCGCCTTTTTTCTTGATCGACGGACACTGGTATCGTGACGCCACCCGCCGCCAAACCGGGCCAACGCGCCCCCCAGTACTGGCTGATGAAGTCCGAGCCGGACGAAGCCAGCATCGACGATCTTGCCACGCGCGGCACGCTGCCATGGACTGGCGTGCGCAACTACCAGGCGCGCAACTTCATGCGCGACCAGATGCGCATCGGCGATGGCGTGCTGTTCTACCACTCCTCCTGCCCCGAGCCCGGCATCGCCGGACTGGCCGAGGTCTGCTCCCAGCCCTACCCCGATCCCACGCAGTTCGATCCCAAGAGCGATTACTACGACAAGGCCTCGAAGCCCGAGGAACCGCGCTGGTCGCTCGTGGATGTGCGTTTCGTGCGCAAGAGCGCGCTGGTCCCGTTGCCCGCGCTGCGCGAGCACGAGGCGCTGGCGGACATGGTCGTGCTCCGGCGCGGCAACCGCCTCTCCATCACGCCGGTCACACCGGCGGAATGGCGCTATATCACCGAACGGCTGATGAAATGACGGACCTGCCATGAGTCCTGTCCTGATTCCCGGGCTGCTGATCCTCGGCGCCTTCACCGGCTTCTGCGCCGGGCTGCTCGGCGTGGGCGGCGGCATGCTGATGGTGCCATTCCTGACGCTGTTCTACACGGCCATGCAGGTCTCCGACAGCCACATCGTCCACATGGCCATCGCCACGTCGATGGCGACCATCCTGTTCACCTCGCTCTCCTCCGTGCGCGCCCACCACAAGCGCGGCGCGGTGCGCTGGGGCATTGTGCTGGCGCTGGCGCCGGGCATCCTGCTGGGTGGCCTGATCGGTGGCGGCAAGATCTTCAGCGTGCTCAAGACCGGCTGGCTGTCGCTGCTGTTCGCGGTCTTCGTCGGCTTCTCGGCGCTCCAGATGCTGCGCAGCCGCCGGCCACCCGCCTCGCGCCGGCTCCCGGGCACGCCGGGCATGGTCGGCGTGGGCTCGGTCATCGGCCTGATCTCGAGCCTGGTCGGCGCCGGCGGCGGCTTCATCTCCGTGCCGTTCATGACCTGGTGCAATGTGCCGATCCACAACGCCGTGGCCACCTCGGCCGCGCTCGGCTTTCCGATTGCGCTCGCCAGCGTGGTCGGCTACGTCTGGGGCGGCTGGAATGTGGGCGGGCTGCCGGCCGGCTCGCTCGGCTATGTGTACCTGCCGGCGCTGGGCATCATCGCCATCGCCAGCGTGCTCACCGCGCCGCTGGGCGCCCGGGCGGCCCACAGCATGGACGTGAACGCGCTGCGGCGCGTGTTCGCCGCGCTGCTGGCCTGCCTGGCCTCGTACATGCTCTGGAAGGCGTGGCAGACGTTCTGACTGCCCGGCTCCCCCGTATTACACGGCGAAACACCCGGATACAGTCATGGGATCCGCGCACGGAACGAAGTGCGCGGAAAGGCGTCTGAAAGCCATCACTTTGATCGGGAGAACAAAACATGAAGCATCTGCTTGCGGCCTCTCTGCTGACTACCACGGCTGCCGTGGCATCGGCCCAGACCCTGCCGCCGCCCGCCGGCGTGCTGTCGCTGTCCGCCGAGGCGGTCACCGAAGTACCTACCGACGTGGTGCAACTGACGCTGGCCGCGGAACAGGAAGGCGCCGAGCCGTCG
Organism: Cupriavidus sp. 2KB_3; assembly: GCF_052115685.1. Taxonomy (NCBI): domain Bacteria; kingdom Pseudomonadati; phylum Pseudomonadota; class Betaproteobacteria; order Burkholderiales; family Burkholderiaceae; genus Cupriavidus; species Cupriavidus sp. 2KB_3. The sequence goes on along the minus strand of NZ_JBFRHD010000010.1, from coordinate 142,508 downwards.
GCCATCTCGTCGGCGCTGTCGGCGCGCACGCAGGCCGTGCTGGCGCAGGCCAAGCGCACTTCGGGTGTGGAGGCCCAGTCGGGCGGCTTCACGATCCATCCGAGCACGGACCGCAACGGCCGCATCAGCACGTGGCGCGGGCGCTCGGAAGTGATCCTGAAGTCGAAGGATTTCGCGGCGGTGTCGAAGCTGGCCGGGGAACTGGCCAACCAGATGCAGGTGCAGAACGTTGCCTTCTCGCTCTCGCGCGAGGCACGCCAGGCCACCGAGGCCAAGCTGGCCGAGCAAGCCGTGTCGGCATTCCGCGACAAGGCCCAGGTCAGCACCAAGCTGTTCGGCTATAGCGGTTATACGATTCGTGAAGTGTCGATGAATGACAGCGGCGGCGTGGTGCCGCCGACGCCGCGCATGTATGCCGCCAAGGCGATGTCCGCCGATGCCGGCGCGCCGATCCCGATGGAAGGTGGCAAGGCCCATGTGACCGTGTCGGTCAATGGGTCGGTGCAGATGGTGAAGTAACCAGCCAGTCCGGCTTCCCCCTCCCCCGTTTCTACAAGGCGAGGGGGAAATCCATCACAGCGCGGCGAACTGCTCCCGCAGCACGTTCTTCTGCACCTTGCCCATCGTGTTACGCGGCAGCTCGTCCACCACGTGCACGCGCTTGGGCACCTTGAAGTTGGCGATGCGCCCACGCAGCGTGCCAATCATCCCCGCCTCGTCGATCTCCACCCCCGGCTTGCGCACCACCACGGCCACCACGGCCTCGCCGAAATCGGCATGCGGCACGCCGATCACGGCCGATTCCACCACGCCCGGCAGTTCGTCGATAAAGCTCTCGATTTCCTTCGGATAGACGTTGTAGCCGCCCGAGATGATCAGGTCCTTGCTGCGGCCCACGATCGTCAGGTAGTTGTCCGGCACCTTGCGCTCGCCGGCCTGGCTGACGATGGCACCGCCGAAGCGGCCCACGTCGCCGGTCTTGAACCAGCCGTCGGCGGTGAATTCCTCGGCGGTCTTCTCCGGCATGCGCCAGTAGCCCTTGAACACGTTCGGGCCCTTGACCTCCACATTGCCGATCGCGCCCGGCTTGCAGGAGTTGCCCTCGCCGTCCATCACGCGCACCGACACGCCCGGCAGCGGCATGCCCACCGTGCCGCCGATGCGCTCGCCGAGCTTGGGATCGTACGGGTTCGAGACCAGCATCACGGTCTCGCTCATGCCGTAGCGCTCCAGGATGGTGTGGCCGGTGCGCTCGCGGAAGCCGTCGAACGTCTCCAGCAGCAGCGGCGCCGAGCCGGACACGAACAGCCGCATGTTGCGGCACACCTCGCGGTTGAAGCGCGGCTCCTGCAGCATGCGCACGTAGTAGGTCGGCACGCCCATCATCACCGTCGCGCGCGGCAGGAAGGCAAGAATCTGCGCCATGTCGAGCTTGGGCGCCCAGATCATCTTGGCCCCGGCCAGCAGCGCGCCGTGGGAGGCCACGAACAGCCCGTGCACGTGGAAGATGGGCAGCATGTGCAGCAGCACGTCGTCGCTGCGCCAGCCCCAGTACTCGTGCAGCGTCTGGGCATTGGAGGCCAGGTTGCGGTGCGTCAGCATCGCGCCCTTGCTGCGGCCCGTGGTGCCGGAGGTATAGAGGATGGCCGCGAGGTCATCGTCGCCCTTCGTCACGGTCTCGAAGGTGTCCGGCTGGGCGGCCGCGCGGGCCAGCAGCGAGCCGCTGCGGTCCTCATCCAGCGTGAACACGTGCGCGGTGTTGTGGCGGAACGCCACCTTCGACACCCAGCCGAAGTTCTTGCTGCCGCAGACCACCACGGCGGGCTCGGCATTGCCCACGAAATAATCGATTTCCGATTCCTGGTACGCGGTGTTCAGCGGCAGGTACACGTAGCCCGCGCGCAGCGTGGCCAGGTACAGGAACAGCGCCTCGGGCGACTTCTCCACCTGCACGGCCACGCGCGCGCCGGCCGGCAGCTTCAGCGCGGCAAGCAGGTTGGCGATCTTGGCGGTGGCGCGGTCCAGGTCATCCCAGCTGTAGTACAGCCCGTCATGGGTCTCGATGCAGCACGCGCTGCGGTCGACGGGAAAGCGGGATTCGAACAGGGCGAACAGATTGGCGTTCATGGTACGGAATCGAAGGAAATAGGATGCCGGCGAATAAGACGGGATTACGGTGGCGAAACCGGCACGCGGACGTGCCGGCCGGCCGCCATCTTACTCCCCGGTGAACTCGGGCCGCCGGTGCGCCAGGAAGGCGGCCACGCCCTCGGCGTGATCGCGGCTGCCGGCGTAGGCGAAATGCGCGTCGATCTCGGCCGCCGTAAGCGGCGCGGGATCGGGCGACAGGCGACGGATCGTCGCCTTGTTGATCCGGGCGGCCAGCGGTGCGCCAGCGCAGAGGCGCTGCACCGTGGCGGCCACCTCGTCCTGGAGCGCGGACTCGGCCACCACGCGCGTGAGCAGGCCCTTGCGCTCGGCCTCGGCCGCATCGAACACGCGGCCTTCCAGCAGGATTTCCAGCGTGACGGCGCGCCCGGCCAGCGCCAGGAGCCCGCCCAGTTCGCCGGGCGCCATCGGGAAACCCAGCCGGTTGATCGGCACGCCGAAGCGGCTGCCCGCCGCGGCGATGCGCAAGTCACAGTGGCAGGCAATTTCCAGCCCGCCGCCCACGCAGACACCCTCGATCATCGCCAGCGTCGGATGCGGGCACGTGGCGATGGCCGCCAGCGCCGGGGCGAGGATCTCCGTGTGGTAGCGGCGCACCGACGCCTCGTCGCCCCGCACGACCGGAAATTCGGCGATGTCGGCGCCGGCGGCAAAATTGCCCTCGGCGCCCCGCACCACCACGCAGCGCAGCGACGTATCCGCCGCCAGCTCCGCGAAGCCCGTGGTCAGCGCCTGCCACATGCTGGTCGAGATCGCGTTGAGCTTGCCCGGATGCGACAGCGTGACCGTGGCCACGGCGCCGTCCCGCGCGAACGTGACGGTGCCGCCCATCAGTCGATCTTGGCGCCGGAGCGCTGCACCACCTCGGCCCAGCGCTTGATCTCGGCATGCTGGAACGTGGCGAACTGTTCAGGCGTGAACGCCGGCGTCTCCGAGCCGTTCTGGAGCCAGACCTGCTTCATTTCCGGCGAGTTCAGCGCCTTGGTGGTCTCGGTGTAGAGCCGGTCGATCACTTCCTTCGGCGTGCCCTTCGGCGCCCAGAGCGCATACCACGTGGAAACCTCGTAGTTCGGCACGCCCGCCTCGGCCGCCGTCGGCACGTTCGGGAAAGCCGGCGAGCGCTTGTTCGACGCCACCGCCAGCGCCTTGATGCGGCCCGCGCGGATGTGTTGCGCCGACGAACCCAGGCCGTCGAACAGCATGTCCACCTGGCCGGCGATCAGGTCCGACAGCGCCGGACCCGCACCCTTGTAGGGGATGTGCGTGATGAAGGTCTGCGTCTGCAGCTTGAACAGCTCGCCCGCCAGATGGTGCGAGGAACCATTGCCGGCCGAGCCGTAGTTCAGCTTGCCCGGATTGGCCTTGGCGTAGGCAATCAGCTCCTTGAGCGTGTTGGCCTGCACCTTGGTCGGATTCACCACCACCACCTGCGGCGGCTGGGCAATCACGGTGACGGGGATGAAATCCTTCTCGATGTCGTAATCGAGCTTCTTGTAGAACGACGGGGCGATGGCATGGTGCGCGCCGCCGATGAAGATGGTGTAGCCATCCGGCGCGGCCTTGGCGGCGATGCTGGCGCCCACGGTGCCGCCCGCGCCGCCACGGTTGTCGATCACGAACTGCTTGCCGAGCTGCTTGGACAACTGGGCGGTCAGCGGACGCGCGAAGGCATCGGTGCCGCCGCCGGCGGGGAACGGCACGATCACGGTGACCGGCTTGCTCGGCCACGTATCGGCCAGGGCGGCCGGCGCATACATCGACCCTGCCGACGCGGCGGCAACACCCGCCACAACCGCGAACGCACGCGCGCACGCGGTCAGATGGAACTGACGACGATTCATGTACTGTCTCCTCTCTCTACTTGCTGCGGAAAGTCAATCGAAGTACTACATTCACCCGACAAGATTGCCCGGCGCCATCCGTGCCCGACCCAGGGGTCACAGCAGCTTGCCCACCGCACGGCTCATGCGGGGATTGCCATCGCCAAGGCGTGCCAGATTGTCATCCAGCGCCTCCGGCACGTAAAGATAATTCACCATCATGCCGCATGACTGGGCGCGGCCTTTTCGCGACAGGTCGGCAGCCCAGTTCAGCCGCTCCACGCAGGCGCCGTTGCCCAGGTGGAAGCGCGCCACGGGGTCCGCCGGCTGCCCCGGCGCGCCTTCGCGCACGAGGTAGTGCGCGGCCAGCGTCAGCGCGGTATCACGCACTACGGGGTCCGGCGCGTCAGCGGGCAGCGCGGCCAGCCAGCCGGCGCCATCCGTAGGCGGCGCGCCGTGGCGCTCGGTCCAGCGCGCCAGGCGCTTCTCGCCCAGGATCGTCGCGATGGCCTCGCCGTGCTGCTTGCGCAGCCAGTCGGCAAACCCGGGCAGCGGAGACAGCGTGGCGAACTGCTTCAGCTTGGGGAACTCGCGCTGCAACTCCTCGATGACCCGCTTCAAGAGGAAATTGCCGAAGCTCACGCCGCGCAGCCCGGCCTGCGTGTTCGAGATCGAATAGAAGATGGCCCACTTGACCCGGCGCAGGTCTTCCAGCGGCGCGGCTTCGTCGAGCAGCGCCTGCACATTGGCCGCCATCTCGGGCACGAAGGCCACCTCGACGAAGATCAGGGGCTCGCGCGGCATGCGCGGGTGGAAGAACGCGTAGCAGCGGCGGTCCGAGTCGAGCCGGTTGCGCAGGTCGGTCCACGAGGCAATCTCGTGCACGGCCTCGTAGCGGATCAGCTTTTCCAGCAGCGAGGCGGGCGAGTCCCAGGTGATGGGTTGCAACTCGAGCAGGCCCACATCGAACCAGTTCGAGAACAGCGCCTCCAGGTCTTCGTCGAGCACGCGCAGGCCCGGCACGCGCTTGTGCCAGCGGAGCATGTCCGCGCGCAACTGGATCAGGAAGTGCAGGCCGCACGCGCTGTTGTCGCTCTTGCCGTGGTGCGCGGCCAACCGCTTGAAGAAGCGGATGCGCGCGTTGGACAGCGCCTGCGACAGCCCGGACGCCGCGCCCGACTGGGCGCCCGAATGCGATCCCGAGTGCGATCCCGCTTGTGTTCCCGCTTGTGTTCCCGAATGCGTGCCGGATTTCGCGCCAAGGCCATCGGCACCGGCGGCCACTTCGGCCAGCACGGTCAGCATCGCCTGGCGCACCGGCTCCGACGCGGCCTCGTACTCGGCCTGCCACGCCTGCGCGGCGGCGTTGGCGGCGCCATCGGTCAGCCGGGCATCGAAACAAGGGCGAAGCTGCTCGCGCTGGCGCTTCATCGCGCGCGTGGACAGCGCCGGGGCGTCGCCCTCCTCCGCCTTGGACCGCTTGGCCGGGGCCGCTTCGGCGTCGCCCTTGCGGCTCCACCAGCGGCCAAAGCGCGACAGCAAGGTATCGCCGACCGGTTCCGTGGCTTCCAGCGGGGCGCTGACTTTCTGTTCGGCGGGATCGAGGGCGCTCATGAGACTCCTGCGGCGAGAACGTTGCGAAGAACGGGGGCGGCGGCGTTGTCAGCTGGCCCGGCCGGCTCCGGGGCCGGATCGGCGCGATCCAGTGCCCGCAGCGCGCCGCGCTGGCGCAGCACGTGGGTCTTCATCAGCGCCTCCGCCCCTTCCGGGTCGTGCGCCTTGAGCGCGGAAAACACCGACATGTGCTCGGCGCACGATTCGTGAATCCGGCCCGGCAGCTTCAGGCTCTTGTGGCGCGACAGGCGCAGCACCTTACGCAGGTCGCTGACCACGCCGGACAGCCAGCGGTTGCCGGCCAGGCGCTGGAGCGCCTCGTGAATCTGGTAGTTGGTTTCGTAATAGGCGTCGATGTCGCCGGCCTGGGCGTAGCGCGCGAGGTCGGCGTGCAGGCCCTCCAGCGCGTCGAGATCGGCCTGCGAGACGTTGCGCGCGGCCTCGTAGGCGCAGCGGCCTTCCAGTAGCGCCATCAGCGGAAAGATCTCATCGAGATCCTGCTCGGTCAGCGCGTTGACAAAGCAGCCGCGCCGGGGCTCCAGCCGCACCAGCCCTTCGGCCGCGAGCACCTTGAGCGCCTCGCGCAACGGCGTGCGCGAGGTGCCGAGCGAGGCGGCCAGCGCCACCTCGTCAATCCATGCGCCGGGCATCAGCGTGTGATCGTCGATCATCGCCCGCAAACGGTCTGCCACTTCGAGGTACAGCGCCTGCCGGATGATTCGCACGATGCCTCCGGTCCCGGGGATGCCGGGGAAGACTGCCCACGCGGCGTATGCGCCGCAATAATTCATAATTATGGAGAGTGCCGACAGCGTGGCAAGCGGTTTCGATGCTGCATTGCGGAAAGCCACAGAAGGCGTGGCGCGCAAGCCTCGCAAGCCGTTTTGCAGGAATATTGCAGGAGTTCGCGGAGCACAAAGAGGTGCGGCGGACGATCTCCCCAGGCCTCCCTGCCGGGGAAATCGTCCGCGCCTGAAAGAACCGCCGTCGGACATCTCATCGCTTGCCGGCGTTCGTGCCGACGTGCGTGGACCAGAATTGCTACCTGGCGCTGGTCCGCGCCTGCCCCCGCTGAAGCGCCCCGTTGGGACGCGGACTTTCCCGTTGCTTTTCTGCTGCGTGGCGTGTCATCCGGTCGATGTCCTCCCTCGGTCCATCGCCGCGGGCAGCTTCGCCATGCCACCCGTCTTCTTGTAACAAGTCATGAAGCGAATACCGTGCCATCCACGCTAAGCCGTTGATTTAATTGAGGTGGACGATTGGCGACTTGTTACATTTCATCGAGCATGTAACAGGATGTTTCTCCATCGTTACGAGGGCCGTTGGCGAACCAACACTCTCTGACCCGTCTATTCCCGCGTTTTGTGATGGACAGCCGTCACCGCAGTGCCACAATGTGCCGCACAGCGCACGAAAGGCCTGGGCAAATCGGTTGCAAATATGAAACGAGGGCGGTGGGCGCCATAATGCCGACCCACAACGCCCCGACGACCAGGGAGGTCAAACATGGCATGGGATCACAAGGGCGAGCACTTCATCGGTGCGGGATCATCGGATCTGGGGCATACCCCACCGCCACCGGCACCGCTGCGGCTCTCGTTCACCGGATCGGGCTCGGAATACTTCCGTATCTGGATCGTCAACGCGCTGCTCACGGTGCTCACGCTCGGCATCTACTCCGCCTGGGCCAAGGTCCGCACGCTCCAGTATTTCTACCGCAACACGCGGCTCGATGACGCCGCGTTCGACTACCACGGCAAGCCGGGTGCGATCCTCAAGGGCCGCGCCATCGTGCTGGTGCTGGCCATGGTGGTCCAGTTCAGCGGCGCGGTGAGCCCGGTGCTGCCGCTGGTGTTCGCCGTGGTCTTTGGCGCGGTGTGGCCGTTCCTGCTGGTGCGCTCGCTGCGCTTCCGCATGGCGAATTCGAGCTATCGTGGACTGCGCTTCGCCTTCACCGGCGGCGACAGGGAAGCCTACAAGGTGTTCCTGCTGTGGCCGATCCTGTCGATGCTGACGCTCGGCCTGCTGGCGCCGCTGGCGCACCAGCGCTTCAAGCACTACCAGCACAATCACACGCGCTTTGGCACGGCACCGTTCGCGTTCGATGCAACGTCCAGTCACTTCTATGGCGTGTACCTGCGTACGGGCATGGTGACGGCGCTGTTCATGATCGTGGGCGCCGTGCTCAGCGCCATCGCCATCCCGGCCGGCGCCGGTACGAAAGGCGGCGTGGCAATCGTGCTCGGCGGAACGGTCGCGTTCACCTACTTCGGCCTCATGCTGACCGGCCCCTACTTCACGGCCAAGCTCCAGAACCTGGTCTGGAGCCACACCACGCTGGCCCCGCACCGCTTCGAGAGCCGCGTGGGCGCGGGCCGCATGATCTTCATCACCCTCACGAACTGGATCGCCATCGCCCTCACCTGCGGCCTGTTCCTGCCTTTCGCGAAAGTCCGCTCCACCCGCTACCGCGTGGAATCGGTGACGATGTTCGCCGCCGGGCCACTGGACGCCTACGTGGCCGGTGAAGCCGAGCAGGTCAGCGCGCTGGGCGACGCCGCCGTGGACTGGTACGACATCGACATCGCGCTCTGAGCGCGACGCGGAGCATTGCCATGGTAGCGGCCCGGTATTTCGACACGCGCTCGTCGCGCGCCCACCCCGTCGTGCTGATCGTGCAGGGCGGGCTGGCCATCCTGCACGATGCCCAAGGCGAGGAGGTGCGCCGCGCGCCGCTGGCCTCGCTGCGGGTCTCCGAGCGCAACAAGCGTGCGCCGCGCCTGGTGACCTTCGATGACGGCGCGTACTGCGAGGTGGCCGACCACGCCACCTTCGAGGCCATGCTGGCCAGCACCGGCCACCGCGAGGGCTGGGTGTCGCGCGCGCAGAACAGCTGGCGGCTCACGGGGCTCGCGCTGCTGGGGATGGTGGCCTTCGTGCTGGCCGCCTATTTCTACCTGCTGCCGTGGAGCGCCGGCCTGCTGGCGGCAACCGTGCCGGCGTCCATCGAGGGGCAACTGGGCCAGGCCACGCTCGACAGCCTCGACCACGGCCTCGTGACGCCAAGCCAGCTGCCCGCCGCCGATCAGCAACGGATTCGCGACAACTTCGCCGCGCTGCGCCGCCCCGACGATCCGGACCACGCCTACCAACTGCTGTTCCGCCACGGCGGCCGGCTCGGCGCGAACGCGCTGGCCCTGCCGGGCGGCACCATCGTGGTCACGGACGAACTGGTGGCCCTGATCGGCACCGGCGCCGGCATGATGGGCGTGCTGGCGCACGAGGCCGGCCACGTGGTGCAGCGCCACGGCCTGCAGCAGGTGATCCAGGCGTCGGCCGTGGGCGCGCTGGCGGCGTACTTCTTCGGGGATTTTTCGACGGTGCTCGCCACGGTGCCAGCCGCGATGCTGACCATGCGCTATTCCCGTGACCATGAGCGCGAGGCGGACGCCTACGCGGTGGAGGTGATGCAGCGGAACCGCTTGCCGGTCTCCGCCCTTGCCGATGTGCTGGCCAGGCTGGAAGGCGCCCATGGCGGCAAGCCTTCGGACAAGTCCGAGGACGATGCCAGCTTCTTCTCGACCCACCCGCTCACGCGCGAGCGGATCGAGGCCATCCGGGGCGCCGGGAACTGACGGCGATCAGCGCGCCGCGCCAGCCGCGGCGCCGTTGCCCTGCCGCCGATAGGCCCAGACCATCATCAGCACGCCGGCCAGCACCATCGGCAGGCTCAGCCACTGGCCCATCGAGAAATTCAGCGCCAGCAGGCCGAGGAAGGTGTCGGGCTCGCGCGCGAACTCGGCCAGGAAGCGGAAGCCGCCGTAGCCGATCAGGAACGCGCCGGACACCGCGCCCATCGGGCGCGGCTTACGCGAGAACAGCCACAGGATGATGAACAGCGCCACGCCTTCCAGGGCGAACTGGTAAAGCTGCGACGGATGGCGCGGGATGTTGTCGCCGGCCTGCGGGAAGATCATCCCCCACGGCAGGTCGGTCGGTCGGCCCCAGAGTTCGCCGTTGATGAAGTTGCCGATGCGGCCGGCGGCCAGCCCGCACGGGATCATCGGCGCGATGAAATCGGTCACTTCCAGCCAGTGCCGGCGCCGTACCTTGCCAAACACCCACATCGCCACGACCACGCCGAGGAAGCCGCCGTGGAACGCCATGCCGCCTTCCCAGACCTTGAAGATCTCGAGCGGATGCGTGAGGTAGTAGGTCGGCTTGTAGAACAGCACATAGCCCAGCCGCCCGCCCAGGATCACGCCGAGCACGCCGTAGAACAGCATATCGTCGAGGTCGCGCGTGGCCCAGCCGCGCGCGGCGATATGCGGCTGGCGCACGCGCAGGCGGCCGAACCACAGGAACATGATGAAGCCGGCCAGGTACATCAGGCCGTACCAGCGGATGGCCAGCGGGCCCAGGTGAATCGCGACCGGGTCGAATTGCGGATGAACGAGCATGGCGGAGGAGAGGTATTTATATAGTGTGCGGATGCGCGGCGCGCCGGTTCTGGGGTGATGCCGTCTGGGTCATGCTGCCTTGATGCCATCGTCCTGCGACAGGCCGATGGCGGTGGCCAGCCCGGCTGCGATGTCGATGAACGACCGCAGCACCGGCGCCATCCCCGATTGCCCGGCCGAAGGCCCGGCGGCGCCTTCGCGCCAGACCAGGCCGGTCTCGATCAGCGGGCCGGCATCGCGCAGCGTCAGGTAGGACACGCCCGTGCGCCGCAGGTTGCACAGCGATTCAGGCACCAGCGCCACGCCCATGCCAGCCGATACCAGGCTCACGATGGTCTGCATCTGGATGGCCTCCTGGGCAATCGCCGGCGTCAGGCCGTCCCGCGCATAGTAGCCCGTAATGATGTCATAAAACGCGGGCGCGCTACGGCGCGGGAAGATGATCAGCGGCTCGTGCGCGGCGTCGCGCAGGGCGATCTCGGTTGGCGCGGGAGCATCGGCGGCGAGACTGGGGGGCCGCCAGCCATCGGGCACGGCCAGCACCAGCTGCTCGCGCACCAGCGGCAGGTAAGAGAGCCCGTGCGGCATCACGGCCAGCTGCGGACGGATGACCAGGCCCGCGTCGATGGCCCCCTCGGCCAGCGCCTCCAGCTGGACGTCGCTGGTGGCTTCGCGCAGTTGCAGTTGCACTTCGGGGTGCCGGGCGCGGAAATGCCGCAGCAGCTCGGGCAGGATGCCGTAGTCGGCCGTGCTGACGAAGGCCAGCACCAGCGAGCCCACCTCGCCCCGCGCCAGCCGCTGGGCCAGCCCGGGCAGCGCGGCGGCATCCGCCAGCACGCGGCGCACCTCGGGCAGCCACTGCTGGCCGGTGGGCGTGAGCGTCACGGACCGGCGCGTGCGCGCGAACAGCTGCACGCCGATCTCCTCCTCCAGCGCCTGGATCTGTTGCGAGAGAGGCGGCTGGGTCATGGCCAGCCGCCGTGCCGCGCGGCCGAAATGCAACTCTTCCGCCACTGTTACGAAATACCGCAGTTGCCGCAGATCCACGCACGCTCCCGGTCGTCGCTGTGATATGTTTTTCGACTCAATACAGGTCAAATAATATATTTGACATGATACTACGCAGGCGGCATTCTTCAGGCCACAAACACGGCAGGCCGTGGCATGGCCCACGTCCAAGCCCGCCGCAAACTCCCCGGAGAGACCCCCACCATGGCATTCAACAAACGCTCGAAGCACATCACGCAAGGCGTGGCGCGCTCCCCCAATCGTTCGATGTACTACGCGCTCGGCTACCAGAAGGAAGACTTCGACAAGCCGATGGTGGGCATCGCCAATGGCCATTCGACCATCACCCCCTGCAACGCCGGCCTGCAGCGCCTGGCCGATGCGGCCGTGGAAGCCATCAAGGCGTCCGACGCCAACCCGCAGATCTTCGGCACGCCGACCATCTCGGACGGCATGTCGATGGGCACCGAGGGCATGAAGTACTCGCTGATCTCGCGCGAAGTGATCGCTGACTGTATCGAGACCGCGGCCCAGGGCCAGTGGATGGACGGCGTGGTCGTGATCGGCGGCTGCGACAAGAACATGCCGGGCGGCATGATCGCGCTGGCGCGCACCAACGTGCCGGGCATCTACGTCTACGGCGGCACCATCAAGCCGGGCAACTGGAAGGGCAAGGACCTGACCATCGTGTCGTCGTTCGAAGCCGTGGGCGAATTCACCGCCGGCCGCATGAGCCAGGAAGACTTCGAGGGCGTGGAGAAGAACGCCTGCCCGTCCACGGGCTCGTGCGGCGGCATGTACACGGCCAACACCATGAGCTCGTCGTTCGAGGCACTGGGCATGTCCCTGCTGTACTCGTCGACGATGGCCAACCCGGATCAGGAAAAGGTGGACAGCGCCGCGGAATCGGCGCGCGTGCTGGTCGAGGCGATCAAGAAGGACATCAAGCCGCGCGACATCATCACGCGCAAGTCGATCGAGAACGCCGTGACGCTGATCATGGCCACCGGCGGCTCGACCAACGCGGTGCTGCACTACCTGGCCATCGCGCACTCGGCCGAGGTGGAGTGGACCATCGACGACTTCGAGCGCATCCGCCGCCGCGTGCCGGTGATCTGCAACCTGAAGCCGTCGGGCCAGTACGTGGCCACCGACCTGCACCGCGCGGGCGGCATTCCGCAGGTCATGAAGCTGCTGCTGAACGCCGGCCTGCTGCATGGCGACTGCCTGACCATCACCGGCCGCACGCTGGCCGAGGAACTGGAAGGCGTGCCCGACCAGCCGCGCGCGGACCAGGACGTGATCCTGCCGCTCGACAAGGCGCTGTACGAGCAGGGCCACCTGGCCATCCTGAAGGGCAATCTGGCCGAAGAAGGCGCGGTGGCCAAGATCACCGGCCTGAAGAACCCGGTCATCACCGGCCCGGCACGCGTGTTCGAGGACGAGCAGAGCGCGATGGACGCCATCCTGGCCGACAAGATCAACGCCGGCGACATCCTGGTGCTGCGCTACCTGGGCCCGAAGGGCGGCCCGGGCATGCCGGAAATGCTGGCACCGACCTCGGCCATCATCGGCAAGGGGCTGGGCGAGTCGGTGGGCTTCATCACCGACGGCCGGTTCTCGGGCGGTACCTGGGGCATGGTGGTGGGTCACGTGGCGCCCGAGGCGTTCGTGGGCGGCACCATCGCGCTGGTGAAGGAAGGCGATTCGATCACGATCGACGCGCACCAGCTGAAGCTGCAACTGAACGTGTCCGATGAGGAACTGGCCAAGCGCCGCGCCACGTGGCAGCAGCCGGCGCCGCGCTACACGCGTGGCGTGCTGGCGAAGTTCTCGAAACTGGCCTCGACGGCCAGCAAGGGCGCCGTGACGGACTGACCCTGTTGGGGGTCTCCGACTCCCCTCTCCCCTCTCCCCTCTGCCGCCTGTGGGAGAGGGGAAAATTCTCTGCTTTCCCTGCTTTCCCTGCTACATCCCGCCCGGATCGCGCTCGATCTCCTCGAGCGTCGCATCCAGCCATTCCACCAGCCTCGCCTCCAGCGCCTGCGTCAGCTCGCTGGCCAGTTGCGCGGTCAGCGGGGCCAGCCGCGATTGCAGCGTGGCTTCGGTATGGGCTTCCACCACCTGCGGCCACTCGGTGCGGAAACGCATCATCACGCGCGTCAGCAATTCCGAGCGCACCGCGCGCAGGTCATCCTCGCCTGGCAGGAAGGGCACCGGGTCGATCATCGGCGCTTCCGGATCGTCCTCCACCCCACCCTCGGTATCCCCCACCGACGACACCAGGCCCGACTCGGGCATGTTTGCCGTGTCGATGACCGTGCCGACGCCTGCCGAGGCGGGCCCCGGCGGCGCGAAGGCGCTCTCCGGCAGGTCGGGCAGGTCCACGACCTCGGTCAGCAACGGCACGCTGTCGTTCGGGCCCAGCCGCGGAATCACCCGCGAGGTGGTACGTTCACTCATGCGGATTCTCCCTTGGCGGACTGGCCAATGTCGTGGTGGGTGAGCGGATAGCCGCGCTCACGATAGAAACGGTAACGGTCGCGCCCGGCGGCGCGTTCGGCCTCGCCGGCCCCCACCACCTCGATCAGCCGCTCAAAGCTGGCGAACTGCGCCGGAGCCTCGGGCGACAGGTTGACGAGGATCTGGTGATGCGACACGCCCTCGAGCGTGGCGGCCAGGATGATCGGCGTCACCGCCGCGTTGGGGCTGTCCAGCCCGCAATGCGGCAGGAAGTCGAGCGGCGAGAACGTCCACAGCCGCGCATCGAGCTGCGTCAGCTGCTGCGCCGTGCCGTAGACCACCACCTTCTGGCCCGCGCCGTACGCCTTGCGAACCAGGCGGCAGACGTAGGCCAGCGTGTCCGGCACGTTGCTGTGGAAGTCGATGCGCGTCATCCCGGCTGCCTTTTCCGTCGATTACGACGCGCGATCCATCAGGAACTGCGTCAGCAGCGGTACCGGACGACCGGTGGCGCCCTTGGCCGCCCCGCTCTTCCAGGCCGTGCCGGCGATATCCAGGTGAGCCCAGTCGTACTTTTCCGTGTAGCGCGCCAGGAAGCAGGCCGCCGTGACGCTGCCCGCCGGGCGGCCGCCGATATTGGCCATGTCCGCAAAGTTCGACTTGAGCTGGTCCTGGTAGTCATCGTCCAGCGGCATGCGCCAGGCGGTGTCCATGGCCTTGCGGCCGGCGTCGAGCAGTTGGTCGGCCAGCAGGTCGTTACGGGCGTAGAGGCCGCTGTTCACGTGGCCGAGCGCGATGATGCAGGCGCCGGTCAGCGTGGCCACGTCCACCACGGCGGCGGGCTTGAAGCGTTCCACATAGGTCAGCGCATCGCACAGGATCAGGCGGCCTTCGGCGTCCGTATTCAGGATCTCGATGGTCTGGCCGGACATGCTGGTCACTACGTCGCCCGGCTTGGCAGCGATGCCGCTGGGCATGTTCTCGCAGGTCGGGACCACGGCCACGACGTTGATCTTCAGGCCCATTTCGGCCACGGCCTGGATCGTGCCGAGCACCGAGGCGGCGCCGCACATGTCGTACTTCATCTCGTCCATGCCCTCGCCCGGCTTCAGCGAGATGCCGCCGGTATCGAAGGTGATGCCCTTGCCCACCAGCACCACCGGGGCCTGCTTGGCGGCGGCGCCGTCGTAGCGCAGCACGATGAACTGCGGCGGCTCGACGCTGCCCTTGGTCACCGCCAGGAAAGCGCCCATGTTCAGGGCCTCGATCTGCTTGCGGCCCAGGATCTCGGCCTTGAGCTTGTGGCGCTTGGCCATGGCCCGCGCGGTATTGGCCAGGTAGGTCGGGGTGCAGATGTTCGACGGCAGGTTGCCGAGGTCGCGGGTCAGCTCCATGCCGTTGGCGATGGCGGTGCCGCGCACCACGGCCTGGGTGGCCTGCTTGGCGTCGGCGGCGTCCACGGCCAGCACGATCTTGCGCAGCGACGGCTTGTCGGCGCCCACGCCCTTGGGCGGGCGCTTGAGTTCCGGATGGCGCTCCAGCAGGCGGTAGCCGGCGTCACGCACCAGTGTGATGGTGGTGATCACGGCCCAGGCCACGTCGCGCAGGGCCGGCGGCTGCTGGGCCAGGCACCAGAGGGCGGACGCGGTGCGCGTGCCGGACAGCGCACGCACGGCGGTACGCACGGCCTCCACGAAGGCCTTGTCCGAGAACTCGGCTTCCTTGCCCAGGCCCACCAGCAGCACGCGGGCGGCGCCAATCCCGGCCACTTCGTGCAGCATCAGCTGGGTGCCGCGCTTGCCTTCGAAGTCGCCCTGCTTGACCAGACGCGCCACCAGCCCCTTGGTGGCGACATCCAGTGCCTTGGCCACGCCCGCCAGGCTCTGGCCCTCGAACAGGCCAACCACCAGGCAGTCGGTCTTCGTGGCCAGGAAACCATTTTGGCCGGCTTTGCTCCAATCCAGGGCTTTTGTGCTAAATTCCATCGCGCTTCCTTCAGGGGCTCGTCGAAAAGAAAGGCCCCATTATCCGCGATTTTCATCCGCGATCTGCCGCCGCCGATCCGCCACGCTGACAGCCCGCGGTCCTGCCAGTCCCTCGGCCCCCGGTACATCGCCCGCTCCGGCCGGCAGCCGGAAGCGATTCCGCATGATTTTTCAACAAGCCCTGCGACGCGAGCTCGCCTACACCGCCGGCGCGGTGTTCCTGGTGATGCTGACTTTCATGCTCACGTCGCTCGTGATCCGCATCCTGGGGATGGCCGCCAATGGCAAGGCCAGCCCCAATGACGTGCTGATGCTGATCGGCCTGGCCACGATCGGCTACCTCTCGATCCTGCTGTCGGCCACGCTGTTCATCTCCACGCTGATCGTCCTGACCCGCTGGTACAAGGACTCCGAGATGGTGGTGTGGTTCTCGGCAGGTATCTCCCTGCGCGACCTGATCAAGCCGGTACTCCAGTTCGCCGCGCCGTTCTTTGTCATGGCGCTGCTGCTGGGCATGTTCGCGTGGCCGTGGGCCAACCAGCAGAGCAGCCTGTTCCGCGACCGCTTCCAGCAGCGCGGCGTGCTGTCGATGATCGCCTCGGGCCGTTTCATCGAGCCGGCCAACGGCAACTATGTGCTGTTCATCGAAGGGATCGACGCGGACATGAAGTACGCGCGCAATGTCTTCGTGGCCAACGCCGAGGCGGGCAAGATCGGCGTGGCGCTGTCCCACCAGGGCCAGTTCCAGACCATGCCGAACGGCGACCGCCTGGTGGTGATGGAGCACGGGCGGCGCTACGCCGGCACGCCGGGCCAGCTCGACTACCGCATCCTGGAATTCGACCGCTATGCCGTCAAGGTGGACAACAAGCCGCCCGAGAGCGAGAGCGACATCCCGCCCAAGTCCCGCGACACGCTCGACCTGATCCGCAATCCCACCCGTGAGAACCTGGGCGAACTGCTCTGGCGTGTCTCGCTGCCGATCCTCGCCTTCAATTTCGTGATGATCGCCATCCCGCTCGCGTACGTGAACCCGCGCCTGGGCCGCTATACGCCGCTCGTCTTCGCCGTGCTGATCTACCTGACCTACAGCAACATGATCAACCTGGCGCAGGCCTGGGTGCGCTCGGGGACACTTTCGTTCTGGATGGCGCTCTGGCCGATCCACCTGGTGGCCTTCCTCGGTGCCGTGGGCATGTTCCGATACCGGCAGAACCGCAGCCTGGGCGGCTGGCGCGCCGTGTTCGGCATGCGCCGCAAGGACACCAAGGGGAGCCGGGCATGAGGATCCTCCAGGTCTACGAGCGGTATTTCGGCCGCCTGATCTATGGCGTGTTCGCGTTCATCCTCTTCGCGGTGCTCTCGCTGTTCGTGTTCTTCGACTTGCTCAATGAACTGGAGAGCGTGCAGGGCGGCTACACCTCGCTGGTGGCGTTCTTCCACGTCATGCTGGAAGCGCCCACCCGGGTGTATGAAGTGCTGCCGATCGCGGTGCTGATCAGTGCGATCTACGTCTTCTCGCAGCTGGCCAGCCAGTCGGAATACACGATCTTCCGCGTGGCCGGCCTGAACACGCGCCAGGCGCTGTTCTCGCTGTTCAAGCTGGCCGTGCCGCTGGCCATCGTCACCTTCATCTTCGGCGAATTCATCGGACCGGCGGCCGAGCAGTACGCCCAGAAGGTGAAGCTGGAGGCGATTGGCGCCACGGTGTCCGCAGGCTTCCGCTCCGGCGTCTGGGTCAAGGACCGCGACAAGGACAACACGCCCGAAGGCGCGGGCGGCGAGGTCACCCGCTTCGTCAACGTGCAGGGACTGAAGCCGGACCAGAGCATCAGCGACATCACCATCTACGAATTCGACCAGCAATACCGCCTGCGCGTGATCCGCGTTGCCAAGGAAGGCCGCTACCAGGGCGGCCAGGCGTGGCAGCTCAATGACGTCAACGAGACCCGCTTCATCGAACTGCCCCACCCTGACGGCGCCCAGCGTGACGCCCTGGCGCCGGACTTCCGTGCCGAGCAGGCCAAGTTCCCGAACATGGTGATGCATTCGGAGCTGACGCCGCAGATCCTGTCAGTGCTGCTGGTCACGCCGGAGCGGATGTCCACGCTCGACCTGTTCCGCTATATCCGCCATCTGCGCGACAACAAGCAGGACACGCAGCGCTACGAGATCGCCTTCTGGAAGAAGGTGGTCTATCCGCTGACGCTGTTCGTGATGGTGGCGCTGGCGCTGCCGTTCGCGTACCTGCACGCGCGTGCCGGTGCGGTGGGCGTGAAGGTGTTCGGCGGCATCATGCTGGGGCTGTCGTTCCATCTGTCGAACACGCTGTTCTCGCACGTCGGCCTGCTGCACACCTGGCCGCCGATCGTCTCGGCGCTCGTCCCCGGCACGCTCTACCTGGCACTGGCGCTGAGCGCCCTGCGCTGGGTGGACCGGCATTGACGGCCATGGCCACCACCGGCATGGTCCTCTTCGCCCACGGCGCGCGCGACGCGCGCTGGCGCGAACCGTTCGACCGCTTGCAGACCAAGCTGACCGCCCTGCTGCCGGACACCGCCGTGCGGCTGGCGTTCCTGGAACTGATGGAGCCGTCGCTGCCCGTGGCGCTGGGCGAACTGGCCAGCACCGGCGTGGAGGAAGTCACCGTCGTACCGGTGTTCTTCGGCCAGGGCGGCCACATCCGCCGCGACCTGCCGGCGCTGATCGATCAATGCCGGGAGCAATATCCGGCGATGCGGATTGGCTGCGCCGCGGCGGTGGGCGAGGCCGAGAGCGTGCTGGACGCGATTGCGGCGTACTGCGTGGGGGCGGTGGCAACAACACCATCGCGGCAGTCGCCAATAGGGGAATGATCTGAAGACACGTCCATCAGCTTCACCGATGGACGTGTCAGTTGCCTGCAGTCTATCGATTGCTGCCAACAGGCACCGACTGCATCGGCATCATGTTCAGGTTGGCGTTGTGCATGACCCACAACGACCCCGCTACGACAATGGCGATCAGGAATACGGTACACGCAAAGATGGCCGTGTTGCCACGTTGGCCCTTGCGCGGACCCAGGTGCAGGAAGAACACCAGCTGCACCAGCAACTGGACGATACACAGCGTCACGATCATCAGCAGCCCCGCGCGCGGCGGCAACAGCTTGCCCATCACCGCACCGAACGAGATGAACGTCAGCACCAGCGAGAGTACGTAGCCGGTCAGGTGGCTGCGCAGGCTGCCATGGTCATCCTCATGCGCATGTGGTTGGTTGGCCATCACAGGAACTCCCGCAGGTAGACAATGGTAAAAACGCCAATCCAGACCAGGTCCAGGAAGTGCCAGAACAGGCTCAGGCAGGCCAGGCGGCGACGCACGATGCCATCGAGACCGAACACCTGCACCTGGTTGACCATCACGATGATCCAGAGCAGCCCGGCACTGACGTGCAGGCCGTGCGTGCCCACGAGCATGAAGAACGCCGACAGATAGGCGCTGCGGTTCGGGCCTGCGCCCTCGTGCAGCAGTTCGTGAAACTCGAAGATCTCCATGCCGACGAAGGCGGCGCCGAGCGCGAATGTCAGCACCATCCAGCGGATGACTTCGTTGGGGTTGCCCTTGCCGTTCCGTACCTTCAGCATCGCCACGCCGAAGGTCAGGCTGCTGGTCAGCAGGAGCATCGTTTCGCCGAGCACGAAGCGCAGATCGAACAGCTCGCGTCCAGTCGGGCCCCCGGCTGTGCCATTGACAAGCACGCCAAACGTCGCGAACAGCGAGGCGAAGATCAGGCAGTCACTCATCAGGTACAGCCAGAAACCAAGCTTGAGGCTGCCCTGCGCGTGTTCGGCGTGATGCGCGTGATCGTCGTCATGCGCATGCGCGGCGTGAGTCTCGTGATGCGGTGCCTGCGCGGCCTCGGCGCGCAGTTTCAAGGTCGTCGTCATGATCAGTTGGCCCCTTTCAGTTGCGCAAAGCGGGCGCGCTCGATGCGCTCCACTTCGGCGGCAGGGACGTAGTAGTCCACGTCACGGTCATAGGCGCGGGCGATGAAAGTGAAGATCATCGCGGCCAGGCCAAAGCCCGCCATCCACCAGATGTGCCAGACCAGGCCAAAGCACAGCACCAGCCCGAACACCGATACGATGAAACCCGCCGACGTATTGCGCGGCATATGGATGTCTTCGTACGCGGCAGGCGCCAGGTAGGCGCGGCCCGCTTCCTTGTCATCCCAATGCTGTTCCAGCGACGTGATGCGCGGTACGTGCGCAAAGTTGTAGAACGGCGCCGGCGAGGCGGTAGCCCACTCCAGACTCCGGCCATCCCATGGATCGCCGGTCAGGTCGCGGTTCTCGTTCCGGTCGCGCACGCTGACGAACAGCTGCCACAGGATCGCCAGGATGCCGCAGCCGATGACCACCGCACCAACCAGTGCAACGATCAGGTACGGCTGCCATTCGGGGTTGTCGTAGTGGTTCATGCGGCGCGTCATGCCTTGCAGGCCCAGCGCGTACAGCGGCATGAACGCCAGGTAGAAGCCGATCAGCCAGCACCAGAACGCGACCTTGCCCCAGAACTCGTTCAGCGTGAAGCCGAACACTTTCGGGAACCAGAACGTCATCGCGGCCAGGCAGCCAAACACCACGCCGCCGATGATCACGTTATGGAAGTGGGCAATCAGGAACAGGCTGTTGTGCAGCACGAAGTCCGCGCCCGGCACGGCCAGCAGCACGCCGGTCATGCCGCCCACGGCAAACGTCACCATGAAGCCAATTGTCCACAGCGTCGACGAATGGAAGCGGATGCGTCCGCGGTACATCGTGAACAGCCAGTTGAACAGCTTCACGCCGGTCGGAATGGAGATGATCGACGTCATGATGCCGAAGAAGGCATTGACGCTGGCGCCGGAGCCCATCGTGAAGAAGTGGTGCAGCCAGACGAAGAACGACAGGACACCGATCGACGATGTGGCATACACCATCGACGAGTAACCAAACAGCGGCTTGCGCGAGAACGTGGCGATGATCTCCGAGAACGCGCCAAAGCACGGCAGGATCAGCACGTAGACCTCCGGGTGGCCCCAGATCCAGATCAGGTTCACGTACATCATCGCGTTGCCGCCAAGCTCGCTGGTAAAGAAGTGCATGTCCAGGTAGCGATCGGCGGCCAGCAGCGCCAGCGTGGCGGTCAGCACCGGGAAGATGGCGACAATCAGTATGTTGGTGATCAGCGCGGTCCACGTGAACACCGGCATCTTCATCAGGTTCAGGCCCGGCGCGCGCATGCGCAGGATCGTGACGATGAAGTTGATGCCGGTCAGCGTGGTGCCCAGCCCTGATATCTGCAGTGACCAGATGTAGTAGTCGACGCCCACCGTGGGGCTGTAGCCGAGCCCGCTCAAGGGCGGATAGGCGACCCACCCCGTGGCTGCAAAATCGCCGACGAACATCGACATCATGACCAGCACCGCGCCCATCGCCGACATCCAGAAACTCAGCGAGTTCACGAACGGGAAAGCCACGTCGCGCGCGCCGAGTTGCAGCGGCACAATCACGTTCATCAAACCGAGGATGAACGGCGTAGCCACGAAGAAGATCATGATCACGCCATGCGCGGTAAAGATCTGGTCGTAGTGATGCGGGGGCAGGTAGCCGGCTGCCTCACCGACGGCGATGGCCTGCTGGGTGCGCATCATGATGGCATCCGCAAAGCCGCGCAGCAGCATGACCAGCGCCAGGATGATGTACATCACGCCGATGCGCTTGTGGTCGACGGAGCAGATCCACTCTTTCCAGAGGTAGGACCATTTGTTGTAGTACGTAATGGCGCCTAGCAGCGCGGCGCCGCCCAGCAGCACCACCACCAGCGTGCCCATGATGATGGGCTCGTGCAGGGGGATGGCGTCGAGAGAGAGTTTTCCAAGCATGATGATTAGCGCTCCAGGGTCTGCTGCTGCGCCGGGAGCGGCGGCATGTTGGCGCCGGCAATGGCGCTGATGGTCACCGGGCTGTCAGCGCGGCAGATTTCGCCATTGCTGGCCATGTACTGGTCCACCACGCCCTGGAACAGACGCGGGTCCACCTTGGCGTAGAGCGTGACGGGGTCCTTGCTGCTCGGTTGCTCCAGCTTGCGGTAGGTCTGTTCGTCAAGCGTGTGGCCCGATGCCCGGGCACGCGCGATCCATGCATCGAATTCGACACGCGACGTGGCGACGGTGCGGAAATGCATGTCCGAGAAGCCGGAGCCGCTATACGCGGCGGACCGGCCATCGAACACGCCAGGCTCGTCGGCAATCAGATGCAGCTTTGTCTGCATGCCGGCCATTGCGTAGACCATGCTGCCCAGGCGCGGGATGAACAGCGCGTTCATGGTCGATTCGGCCGTGATGCGGAAGTTGATCGGCGTCCCGACCGGCACGGGCAGCTCGTTCAGCGATGCCACGCCGTATTGCGGATAGATGAACAGCCACTTCCAGTCGAGCGCCACCACATCCACTTCCAGCGGCACCACCTTCGATTCGATTGGGCGGAACGGGTCGAGCTTGTGCGTGGTGTCCCAGATGATGATGCCGAGCAGCGCCACAATCACGCACGGGATACCCCACACCACCACTTCAATCCTGGTCGAGTGCGACCAGCGTGGCGCGTACTCGGCCTTGGTATTGCCTTCGCGATACCGCCACGCAAACACCAGCGTAAGGATGATCACGGGGATCACCACCATCAGCATCAGCGCCGTGGCCAGCACGATCAGATCGCGCGTTTGCACGCCGATGGACCCGCTGGGATTGAGCAGATCCCACGAACAACCGGCCAGACTTAGCGGGAGGGCGGCGAGGATCAGCCAACGCCAGAGAACAGGAGAAAGGAAACGGGGGGACTTTCGCCGACGGACGCGCCGCGTATCGGCCACACACACATGCATAACAACCACCTTCGCAAGAAAAACGGGTTATCCGGTGTTGTATGGATTTACCCGAACCGCGAGGCATGCTAATGTAAGACAACGCCCATACAAGAGATTTTGATGTCGAAACAACGCCCGAGCGAGGCACCCGCCCGGCCCGACTGGGCCCGGCCACTTCGGGAAGGAGGCGGTTCGCGATATCTGCAGATCGCCGATCTGATCGAGGCGGCGATGCGAGACGGCAGCCTTGCCCCAGGAGACCGCCTGCCCTCGCAGAGACAGCTCGCGTCCCTGTTCCACGTCGACCTGACGACGGTGACCCGTGGCCTGAACGAGGCGGCCCGGCGCGGTCTTACCGTCGCCCGCGGCTCTCAAGGGACGTTCGTCGCGCTACCGGCTTACGAGCTGTCCCAGGCGGTGGATCTCAGCATGAACGTGCCGCCACCGGCGCCCGGCATCGATGTCGGCGAGATGCTGCGACGGGGGATCGGACAACTCACCCTGCGCGCGGATCCTGCACTGTTGATGACCTACCACCTGGGTGGCGGCACCACAACCGACCGGTCCGCCGGCGCGCGGTGGCTTGCGCCGATGCTGGGGCCGGTAGCCGAAGACGACGTAGTGGCATGCCCCGGCGCCCAGACGGCTCTGGCAGCCCTGATCATGGCTGGCACGGAACACGGCGGCGCCATTGCCGCCGAGCCCTTGATCTATCCCGGGGTACGGGCCGCCGCATCGCAACTCGGGAGGCGAATCGTCACGATTGCGGTCGATGGCGACGGCATGCGCCCAGACAGCCTTGAAGCGGCATGTCAGACGGAAGGGGTCCGGCTGGTCTACCTCAATCCGACGCTACAGAACCCCACGACGCATACGATGCCCGAGACGCGGCGTCGAGACATCGCCCGTGTCGCTGAGCGGCAGGGCATCCTGATTATCGAAGACGACCCCTACTGGCTGCTCACGCCCGACGCGCCCCCACCCATCGCGACACTGGCTCCGCAGCAGACCGCCTACGTATCGACGCTATCGAAGTGTCTGAGCCCAGGGTTGCGGACCGCCTATGTTGTCGTGAAGGATCCGGCAGTTCAGAACGCGATGCTGACCGCACTCCGGGCCATCACGCTGATGGCGTCGCCGCTGGCGACGGCACTCGCGACGCAGTGGATCCTCGATGGTGCCGCGAAGACGCTCCTCGACGGCATTCGGGCGGAGGCTGACGCGCGGCAGCAGATCGCCAGGCAATGGTTGGCGGGCTTCGATGCCAATCCTGCCCTGGGAATTCACATCTGGCATCCATTGCCGAGCTATTGGACATCAGCAGACTTCACCCGGACCGCGCGTGCAGAAGATCTCCGCGTGACGGGCGCCGACGCCTTTGCGGACGGCACGTCCGCGCCAGGCGCGATCCGGATTTCGCTCGGGGGGGTCGCCGAACGCGGGCAGTTGTCGCTTGCGCTCAAGAAGCTGTCAGGGCTTCTCGCGCGAAGGCCGGTGCGCGACGAGTTTCAGGTTATTTGAGACGCCGGCTCAGCCCACTCAATCCGTTCCAGCCTCCGAACGTGAGGGGATGGAGTCTGTCGATAAGCCGATGCGCCTCCCCTACCGTCCGCAGGGCGAGCGCGCCTTGAAGTTCATTCTGGTCCAGCCGCGCAGTTTCCACGTAAATGGCCACGGCTATGACGATTGCCGCTTTCGCCTGCGGATCCAATTCCGAGTCTTCTGGCTTGTCGAAGAACCTCTGGTTTGCGATCCATCTACCGCAGGAATAGTCCGCCTGGCTAAGCGCCTGACGTACAAATGTTTCATCCTTCGTACCACGGTACAACACGTCATCACTCCAGTTTGATGGCTGAGCATGCCCGAATCCATACAACTCATTTGCTTGTATGCATTCAAGATAGCGATATCGGTATACTATGCGTCGATGTACGGATTTGCAAACTGGGTTCGTGATCGGCGATGACCAAAAAAAAGGCCAGAGCATCGCTCTGGCCTTTTTCATCCGCCCCCGCCAATTCAGGCGGCGCGTTCGTGATGGTGTTCGTCCGTCCCGGCCTCTTCCACCGCCTCCGTCGCCCGGTCCGCCAGGGCCTCGCCGATCATCAGCAGGCTCGGCTGCACCGGGTCCATCCACGCTGCGGCCTCCCCGGCCGCCATCTGGCGTAGCGTGAACTGGTGGCTGCGCTGTTTCGCGGTGGTGGCCGCTTCCACCACCCACGCGGGCGTCGTGCCAGGCTTACCGTGGGCAATCAGTTGGGCGGCGATGTTGGCCGCCTGGTCGCGGCCCATGTAATAGACGATGGTATCGGCGCGGACGTCAGCTTCCACGTCCACCGCATCGGCCGCCTTGGCCTGGGTGGCGAAGGCCACGCTGCGCGAGACGCCGCGCTTGGTCAGCGGCTTGCGGATGGCCGAAGCCGCCGCCAGCGCCGCCGTGATGCCCGGCACCACCTCATACTCGATGCCCGCCGCTTCCAGCGCCTGCAGTTCCTCGTCGGCGCGGCCGAACAGCATCGGGTCGCCGCCCTTGAGCCGGACCACGCGCTCGTACTTGGTGGCCAGGTCCACGATCTGGCGATTGATGAACAGCTGCGCGGTGCTGCGCTGGCCGCAGCGCTTGCCCACCTCCACGAGTTGCGCCTGGGGGCACCAGGCCAGCATCTCGGGCGACACCAGCGCGTCGTGCAGCACCACCTGGGCCTCGCCCAGCAGGCGTGCGCCACGCACCGTAATGAGGTCGGCCGCACCGGGGCCTGCACCAATCAGGGTCACGCGTCCGGTCCGTTTGTCTTGATGCGGGTTCATCTCGCTCACTGTTCTGCTCGCCGTCTGACGATATCGATGTCAGCTATACGCACGGATCATGCCCGCCGCCACCGTGTGGTTGGTCGCTTCGTCGATCAGCACGAACGCGCCCGTCGCCGGATTATCGCCGTAGGCGTCGCACACGATCGGCTTCTGCAGCGAAATCTGCACGGAGCCGATGTCGTTCAGGCGGATGTCGTGACGGCCGGTCTCGTGCGACAGCGTGTGCACGTCCAGCACGCGATCCACCGACGACACGCGCGCGAACACGCTGGCCGTGGTGTGCTTGAGCACGTACTTGCGGGCCGGGTTCAGCGATTCGTCGTCGAACCAGCACAGGTCGGCCTGCAGCTTCTTGGCCGAGACCGACGCGGCATCGGCCGCCACGAACATGTCACCGCGTGATACATCGACATCTTCCGACAGGCGCACCGTCACGGTGTCGCCCGCGTTGGCCGCGTCCGCCGCGCCGTTCGGGGTCAGTACTTCGGCCACCACGGCGTCGCGGTTGGCCGGCAGCACGCGCAGCTTCTGGCCCACGCGCACGGTGCCCGCTTCCACGCGGCCCGCGTAGCCCCGGAAATCGTCCGATTGGGCGCCGTCCTGGCGGATCACCAACTGCACCGGGAAGCGCAGCGCGGCGTCACCCACGGGGGCCGGCTCCTCCACGGGGAGGGCCTCGAGCAGCGGCAACAGCGGCTCGCCCTGATACCACGGCATCGCCTCGCTGGCGTGGACGATGTTGTCGCCACGCAGCGCCGATACCGGCACATATCGCACATCCTTCAGACCCAGTTGCGCGGCCAGTTCGGTGTAGGCGGCGCGGATCTCGTTGAAGCGCTGTTCGCTGAACTCGACCAGGTCCATCTTGTTGATGGCCACGATCACGTGCTGGATCTCCAGCAGCTTCAGGATGGCCGAGTGGCGCTTGGTCTGGGCCAGCAGCTCGGCGCGGCCGTCCTGCACGGTCACGCGCGTGGCGTCCACCAGCACGATGGCGGCGTGCGCCGTGCTGGCGCCGGTCACCATGTTGCGGGTGTACTGCTCGTGGCCGGGCGTGTCGGCGATGATGAACTTGCGGCGCGCGGTGGAGAAGTAGCGGTAGGCCACGTCGATGGTAATGCCCTGCTCGCGCTCGGCTTCCAGGCCGTCGGTCAGCAGCGAAAAATCGATCTGCTCGCCGGCGGTGCGCTTGTTCTTGGCGTTGGCCAGCGCGGTCAGCTGGTCGGAGAGCACAGCCTTGCTGTCATACAGCAGGCGGCCGATCAGCGTGCTCTTGCCGTCGTCCACGGAACCCGCGGTGATAAAGCGCAGCAGGCCCTGGTGAGATGCTTGTCGAGTCATGATATTTGGTCCCTCTGGTCCTTGGCTGCGGCTTAGAAGTAGCCTTCCTTCTTGCGGCGCTCCATCGACGCCTCGCTGGTCTGGTCGTCCATCCGGGTGGCGCCGCGCTCGGTGATCTCGGTCACCGCGGTCTCGGCGATGATGTCCACCGGGTTGGCGGCCGTGCTGGCCACCGGGCAGGTGCAGGAGATGTCGCCCACGGTCCGGAAGCGTACCGACAGCACCTCGCTCACATCGCCATCCTGCTTGGGCGTGATCGGCGTCACCGGCACCAGCAGGCCGTTCTTGCGCACCACTTCGCGCTGGTGCGCGTAGTAGATCGGCGGCAGGGCCAGGTTTTCCCGGGCGATGTACTGCCACACGTCCAGCTCGGTCCAGTTCGAGATCGGGAACACGCGCATCTGCTCGCCTGCCGCCATGCGGGCGTTGTACAGGCTCCACAGCTCGGGACGCTGGGCCTTGGGGTCCCACTGGCCGAACTCGTCGCGGAACGAGAAGATCCGTTCCTTGGCGCGGGCCTTCTCTTCGTCGCGGCGGGCGCCGCCCATCAGGGCGTCGTACTTGTGGGCCTCGATGGTTTCCAGCAACGTCACGGCCTGCGCCGCGTTGCGCGAGTCGGTTTCCTTGCGCAGGCGCACCGTGCCGCGCTTGATCGAATCCTCGACATGGCCCACCACCAGGCGCGCGCCCAGTTCCGCCACGCGCTGGTCGCGGAAGGCGATCACTTCCGGATAGTTGTGGCCGGTGTCGATGTGCACCAGCGGGAACGGCAGTTCCACCTTGCGGTCGCCCAGGCGGAAGGCCTTCAGCGCCAGGTGCAGCATGACGATCGAGTCCTTGCCGCCGGAGAACAGCAGCGCCGGGTTGCGGCACTCGGCCACCACTTCACGGATGATGTAGATCGACTCGGCTTCCAGCCGGTCGAGGTGGTCGTTCTGGACCTGGAGCAGGTGTTCAACCCCTGCTTCTGCGATGTCGTTCATGATGCCCATGTCGTTCTCGGCCTCGTTGAATCCGTTAATGCTTGATGTTCTGTTCGTGGAGCCCGCACTCTTTCGAGTCCTTGCTCTCCCACCACCAACGTCCTGCGCGGACGTCTTCGCCAGGCTTCACGGCGCGTGTACACGGCTCGCAGCCGATGCTCGGGTAGCCCTTGGCATGCAGCGCGTTCACCGGCACGTTGTGGCGCACCAGGTAGGCCCAGACCTCGGCCTCGGTCCAGTCGGCCAGCGGATTGAATTTGGGGATGCCGCGCGCTTCGTCCAGTTCCTCGAACGGCAGCTCGGCGCGCGTGACGGCCTGCTCGCGGCGCTGGCCGGTCATCCACGCATCGGCGTGGGACAGCGCGCGGTTCAGCGGCTCCACCTTGCGGATGCCGCAGCAGCTCTTGCGCAGGTCCACGCTGTCGT
This sequence comes from Cupriavidus sp. 2KB_3, assembly GCF_052115685.1. Taxonomy (NCBI): domain Bacteria; kingdom Pseudomonadati; phylum Pseudomonadota; class Betaproteobacteria; order Burkholderiales; family Burkholderiaceae; genus Cupriavidus; species Cupriavidus sp. 2KB_3. Next base: position 114,540 of record NZ_JBFRHD010000010.1, on the reverse strand, counting down.
AGAACGCGTTCAGGCCGTGGTTCTTCAGGTAGTTCTCCACCGCGTCCTGATCCGGCGTGAACTGCTCGATGGCGTAGCCGTAGTGCGCATGCACCTGGTCCAGCACGGCCAGCGTCTCCGCGTGCAGGCGGCCCGTGTTCAGCGTGAACACGCGGATGCCGGCGCGCACGGCGTCGCCGCCGCGCAGGATGGCATCGGTCAGGACCATGTCCTCGGCGGCCAGGCTGGTGGCGAAACGGGCGCGGAAGAAGCGGCCCGCGATACCGGCCAGCCGCTCGGCCAGCGCGCGTTCCTTGGCTTCCAGCGCCTCCACGGTGCCGGTGTAGACCGGCTGGGTCCACAGCGCGGGCGGGCGCAGGCCGGACACCGGCGCACCCATCTCCACCACTGGGATGTCGGAGATCACCGTGCTCATGCAGCGCCCCGGGCGGTCACTTCCGCGCGGTTGCGGCGGAACAGCGGCAGCGGCTCGTCCACCGAGGCCTGGTAGGCCACCGTGAACTCGGTGAAGCCCTTAATGGCGTCGTCGATGTTCTTGTCGGCGCGCACCGCAAAGGCGTCGAAGCCGCAGCGCTTCATGAAGTTGAGCTGGTCGCGCAGCACATCGCCGATGGCGCGGAGCTGGCCGTCCCAGTGGTAGCGGGTGCGCAGCAGGTAGGCCGACGAGAAGCCGCGGCCATCGCGGAACACCGGGAAATCCACGGCCACCAGCGACACGCGGCCGAAGAACGCCTCGGCATCGCCCGGCTCGTCTTCGGGCGCCAGCCACACGCCGGTGATGGCCTTGTCGCGGCCGGCCAGCAGCGCTTCGTGCGCTTTCCACACCGACAGCGGGAACAGCACGGCGCCCGTGCCCTGCGCGGCCGCGGCCACGCGGGCCTCGTCCAGCGGCTCGGTCTCGGTGGCGCGCAGCACGGTCCAGTTGTCCTCGACGATCACGGGGCGGAGGTCGGCGGCGTTGCGTTGCAGTTGAATGATCTTTGCCATGTTCAGTCTCTCCGGGGTCGTCAGGCTTCGGCGCGCTCTTCGCGCTGCTTGTCGGCGTACACACGTTCCTTGAACGGGGCGATGCCGATACGGGCGAACGTGTCGATGAAGCGCTCGTCCTCCACGCGGTGCGCGACAAAGGTCTCGATGATGCGGCTCACCACGTCGGGCATTTCCTCGGCGCTGAACGACGGGCCGATGACCTTGCCCAGCGCGGTGTTGTTGCCCTGGGCGCCGCCGAGCGTCACCTGGTACCACTCGGAACCGTCCTTGTCCACGCCCAGCACGCCGATGTTGCCTACGTGGTGGTGGCCGCACGCGTTAATGCAGCCGGAGATGTTCAGCGAGATCTCGCCCAGGTCGTGCACGAAGTCGAGGTTGTCGAAACGCTCCTGGATACCCAGCGCGATCGGGATCGACTTGGCATTCGCCAGCGAGCAGAAATCGCCGCCCGGGCAGGCGATGATGTCGGTCAGCAGGCCGATGTTGGCCGTCGCCAGGCCGGCCTGCTTCGCTTCCTGCCAGAGGGCGAACAGGTCGTGCTTCTTCACGTCGGGCAGCACCAGGTTCTGCTCGTGCGCCACGCGCAGCTCGCCAAACCCGTAGCGGTCGGCCAGGTCGGCCACGGCTTCCATCTGCTTGTCCGTGGCATCGCCCGGGGGCGAGACGGGGCCCGGCTTGGTGGAGAGCGTCACGGCGGCGTAGCCCGGCACCTTGTGGGCATGCACGCTGCGGCTGACCCAGCGCGCGAACGCCTTGTCCTCGAGCAGGTGCTTCTCATAGCCGGCATCGGTGTCGGCCAGCTTCTCGTAGGTCGGCGGGGTGAAGTACTGCGCCACACGGTCGAATTCGTCCTGCGTGATGGTGCCCGGGCCGTCCTTGCTGTGCTGCCACTCTTCCTCGACCTCGGCGGCGAACTTCTCGGCGCCGATGGCCTTCACGAGGATCTTGATGCGCGCCTTGTACTTGTTGTCGCGGCGGCCGTAGCGGTTGTACACGCGAATTGCCGACTCCACGTAGGTCAGCAGGTGCTGCCACGGCAGGTCGTCCTTGATGATCGTGCCCAGGATCGGCGTGCGGCCCAGGCCACCACCGGCCAGGATGCGCAGGCGCGTCTCGCCGGCAGCGTTCCGGTAGGCGTAGATGCCGATGTCGTGCATCTGCACCACGGCGCGGTCGTTGGCGGAGGCCGAGATCGCGATCTTGAACTTGCGCGGCAGGAAGGCGAATTCGGGCTGGAAGGTGCTCCACTGGCGCAGCAGTTCGGCCAGCACGCGCGGGTCCACGGTCTCGTCCGGCGTCACGCCGGCGAAGTGGTCGGTGGTGATGTTGCGCACGCAGTTGCCCGAAGTCTGGATGCCGTGCATCTCCACGCTGGCAAGGTCGGCCAGCACGTCCGGCACGCGCTCGAGGTCCATCCAGTTGTACTGGATGTTCTGGCGCGTGGAGAAGTGGCCGTAGCCGCGGTCGTACTCGCGCGCGATGTGCGCCAGCATGCGCATCTGCTTCGACGACAGCAGGCCGTACGGAATGGCCACGCGCAGCATGTAGGCATGGCGCTGCATGTACAGGCCATTCTGCAGCCGCAGCGGCAGGAATTCCTCTTCGGTCAGTTCGTCGGCAAGGCGGCGGCGCACCTGGTCACGGAACTGGGCAACGCGCTCCTGGACGATGCGCTGGTCGTATTGATCGTACTGATACATGGTGTGGGTCCGTTCAGTATTCGTTGAATGCTTAGGAAACGAGCTTGATGGCGACCAGCGTGAGCGTGGTAGCCAGGGCGGCGCGCACGAGCCGCTCGGGCAGCGCCCGGGACAGTTGCGCGCCCAGCCAGATGCCGGGGATCGAGCCCACCAGCAGCGCCAGCAGCAAATTCCAGTCGACGGTGCCGAGCCACACGTGGCCCAGCCCAGCCACCGCCGTGAGGGGCACGGCGTAGGCGATATCGGTGCCGGCCACCTCGGCCGGCTTCATATGGGGGTACAGCAGCAGGATCAGCGTGGCGCCAACCGCGCCGGCGCCGATCGACGACACCGTGACCAGCACGCCGATCACGGCGCCCACCACCACGGTGGCCACCATCTGGCGGCGGCCTTCCAGCTGGAAGCGCGGGTTGCGTTCGAGCCAGGCCAGCATCTGCTTGCGGAACAGCAGCGACATTACGGTCAGCAGCACCGACACGCCGATCATCAGCCGAATGCCATGCAGCCAGCGCGCGTCCAGCTCCCCGGCGCTCTTGAGCACGAGGATGGCGACCAGCGCGGCAGGCAGGCTGCCGATGCAGAGACGGCGCACCACCTGCCACTGCACGTGGCCATGGGCGCGGTGCGCGATGGTGCCGAAGCCCTTGGTGATGGAGGCAAACGCGAGGTCGGTACCCACCGCCGTGGCCGGCGAGAAGCCGAACAGCAGGGTCAGCAGCGGGGTCATGAGCGAGCCCCCGCCTACCCCGGTCAGGCCGACCAGGATACCTACCATCAGACCGGAAGCGGTGTACGCAAGGGACATTCGGGGGGTCTCGACAATGCCTTTCCCATCACTTTCACGCTTCGCCGGGGGTCAGGCTGGGCGCGGACGCAATACGGGCAGGCCGTTATTTAACAAAGTTCGAAAATCGTAATAAACTGGCCTCATATCTCAAACTAATAAGAAGTTGTTTGTTTATACGCACCGAGTTATATGAACCTGCACCAGTTCCGCTTCGTGCGCGAGGCCGTCCGTCAGAACTACAACCTGACCGAGGCCGCTAAAGCGCTTTATACGTCACAACCTGGCGTCTCCAAGGCCATCATCGAGCTGGAGGAAGAGCTGGGCGTCGATATCTTCACGCGGCACGGCAAGCGCATCCGCAGCCTGACCGAGCCGGGGCGCCGCATCCTGACTTCGGTGGAGAAGATTCTTCAGGAGGTGGAAAGCCTGAAGCGCGTGGGCAAGGACTACGCGGCGCAGGACCAGGGCAACTTCACCATCGCCACCACGCACACCCAGGCGCGCTATGCGCTGCCGCGCGTGATTGGCGAGTTCACCAAGCGCTACCCCAAGGTGCGGCTGTCGATCCAGCAGGGCAACCCCGCGCAGATCGCGGACATGATCCTGCACGACCAGGCCGACATCGGCATCGCCACCGAGGGCATCTCGGGCGACAAAGGGCTGGTCTCGCTGCCGGGCTACCAGTGGTCGCACATGGTCATCACGCCGCCCGACCATCCGCTGCTGGAAAAGAAGCACATCGCGCTCGAGGATCTCGCGAGTTACCCATTGATCACTTACGATCCGAATTTCGCGGGCCGCCCCAAGATCGACAAGGCGTTCGCCTTGCGGCAACTGGAGCCGGACATCATCCTCGAGGCTATCGACGCCGACGTGATCAAGACCTATGTCGAGATTGGCCTGGGCATCGGCATCGTGGCCGGCGTGGCGTTCGACGCCGAGCGCGACCGCAACCTGCGCGGCATCCCGGTCGGCCATCTGTTCGGCACCAATGTGACGCACCTGGCCGTCAAACAGGGCGCGTATTTGCGCAGCTTCGTCTATACCTTCATCGAATTGTTCTCGCCCACCCTGAACCGCAAGCTCGTGGAACAGGCGATGTCGGGCGATCACGAGGCCTATGAGCTGTAATCGGCACATTTAAGTTTGCCTGCCGATGTGGCGCACGCCTCCCTCTATATAGATATGTCTGACTCCTCCTCCCTCCCGACCATCCACTGGACCGAAGACGGCGCCGAGCGCAGCGCGCTGTGGCGCTCCGAGGCCGGCCTGCCGCCGCCGAAGCGCGTGGTGATTGCCGATGACCAGACGCCCGCCGACACGGCGTTCCGGCTGGCCAGCGAAGGCGTGGCCCTGCTCTGGCGCGGCGACTTCCAGAACGCGCGCCAGCTGCTCCAGGCCATGGCCCGCCGCACCGACCGCAAACCCAAGCGCGCGCCCAAGCCGCCGGCCAATATGACCGAGGCGTTCCACAAGCACCGGCTGGCGCAGTCGCAGCGCGCGCGCACGCTGGGCATGCTGCTGCTGCCGTTCGACGCCGGCCACGTGGTGCCGCTGCGCCGCGCGCCCGAGGTGGCCGAGGCATGCACGCAGGTCTACGGCCCGGCCACGGCGCCCTATGTGGCGTCGATGCGCGAACTGCTCGGCCTGATCGGCGCGTACGAGTGGCGCAAGAAGGGCGTCGAGATCCCGGCCCTGGGCGAACGGATTCACCCGTGGTACGGCGTGTTCTCGCCGGTGCGCGGCGAATACCTCGATCTCGTCGCCAAGGAAGCGCTGCCGTCAGACAAGCTCGCCTTCGACATCGGCACGGGCACCGGCGTGCTGGCGGCGCTGCTGGCCCAGCGCGGCGTGCGCCGCGTGGTGGCCACGGACCAGGACCCGCGCGCACTGCAATGCGCCCGCGACAACCTCGGCCGGCTGGGTCTGGCCGACCGGGTGGAAGTGGTCGAGGCCGACCTCTTCCCGGCTGGCCGCGCCCCGCTGGTGGTCTGCAACCCGCCATGGGTGCCCGCGCGACCGAGTTCGCCGGTCGAGCATGCCGTGTTCGATCCGGAAAGCCGCATGCTGCGCGGCTTCCTCGCCGGCCTGGCCGACCATCTGGAGCCGGCCGGCCAGGGCTGGCTGCTGCTCTCCGATTTCGCCGAGCACCTGGGCCTGCGCACGCGCGAGGAACTGCTGGGCTGGATCGAAGACGCGGGGCTGAAGGTGCTGGGCCGCTCCGACATCCGCCCGCGCCATCCCAAGGCGAGTGATCCGGACGACCCGCTGCATCAGGCTCGCAAGGCCGAAGTGACGTCGCTGTGGCGACTCGCGGCATCGCAGAATCGTTGATTCTCCAAACCGCAACAATACGAGAGATATTGAGGTAATTTATTGCGTTTATCGTCGCTAGAATCGGCGGCGCCTGTTCCTGTCAGGCGGCCCATTCCGATACCAACAACGACCGATGAACGCTTCCTGTCTCAAAACCCTTGTGCTGGTGGGCGGCCTGGCCGCCAGCTTCTCTGCGATGGCGCAGGGCACCCTGCGCGACGGCCGCGCCAATGCGCTCTGCCTGTACTCGCACACGCTGGCGGACGACCCCATCGTCCACCCGAAGCGCCCAGGCACGGCAATGTGGCATGACTTCTTCGGCAACACGGCGGCAAACGCCTACACCACGGGCGCCGACCTGCTGGCGCAGCCCGGCACCACCTGCGAGAACGCGGCGGACTCCAGCTCGTACTGGGCCCCCTCGCTGAAGCTGGCCGACGGCAGGATCGTGCCGCCCACCTACAAGAAGACCTACTACTCGAACGCGGCGGTGCCGAGTTCCAACCGCTATCCGGTCAGCGCCATGCCAACCGGCCTGCAGATGCTGGCCGGCAACCACACCGGCACGCAGCCCAACCCGCGCATCTCCTTCCTGTGCACCGGCAGCCGCAGGGGCTACACCAACACCATTCCGACCGACTGCGTGCCCGATCCGGTGAGGGGTACGCAACTCAACATCGGCATCAGCTTCCCCACCTGCTGGGACGGCACGAATCTGAATCCGACGCTGCGCTCCCATCACGGCGGCTATAACAACATGGCCTATGCCGACCGCAGCGGCGCCTGCCCGGTCGGCTATCCGGTGCGTGTGCCGCACCTGAGCATCAACCTCGCCTATGCGCTGGGCCAGGTGCGCGATCTCACGCACGCGCAGCTCTCGAAGGATCCATCGCTGAACGCCCATGGCAACGTCTCCCAGGAGAACTGGGGTTCGCTCTATTCCGGGCATGCCGACTTCTTCAACGGCTGGCAGCCCAAGGCCATGCGCTACATGACCGAGCATTGCCTGAACAAGGAGCGCGCCTGCGCCCGGGAAATACCGTACGACTACACCGCGCCCGAGGCTGATGCATTGGTCAGCGGGGGCGACGATGTCAACACGACATTCGGCCGCGACGTGAAGCTGGCCACCGAGGCGGCGCAAGGCGCCACGCCGCCGCTGCGCTTCTACATGAAGTTCCAGATCCCGGAAGGCGCGCAGGCGCTGGCTGCCCGCTTCAGGCCCGAGTACAAGATCATGCTGCATGGCGGCAACGTCACCGGCACGGCCGCCGACATGTTGCAGGTGTTCGTGACCGACACGGCGTGGCACGAGGACACGCTGACCATGGCCAACGCACCAGCGTGCGGCGGCCGGTTCGTGGGACGGCTTCACCTCAACCATGTGGCGCAATATCGGAACATCGACGTCAGCGCGGCAGTGGCCAACGCGCTCGCGGCGGGCCAAAAGACGATCTCGTTCTGCGTGAAGGCCGTGCGCCCCGGCCATGCCTTCGCCTTCAGCAGCAAGGAAGGGCCCCACAGCCCGCTGCTGATCCTGCGCGCCATCCAGCCGCTGCCGTTCTGAGCCCCCGGCACCGCGCAGGCGCCTGCATGGCGCCGCGCGGCGTCCTCGGCTATCCTCGCCATGTGTCGCCCAAGCCGGCGACACATGGCTTTTTTACGATGGGGATAAGGAACCGCAGATGACCACCCTTGCATTTATTGGCCTCGGCGCGATGGGCGCACCGATGGTCGGCCACCTGATTTCCGGCGGCCACACGGTACGGGCCTTCGTGCGCCGCCCGGAGGCCGCCGAGGCGGCCCGCCAGCTTGGCGCGGAACCTTGCTTCACACCCGCCGACGCCGCACGCGGGGCGGCCGTGGTGTTCACCAACGTCACCTCGTCGGAAGACGTGCGTGCAGTGCTGCTCGGCAAGGATGGCGTGATCGAGGGCGCCGCGCCCGGCACCATCTGCGTCGATCACAGCACGATCTCGCCGATCGTCACGCGCGAGATTGCCCAGGCGCTGGCGGCACGCGGCATCCACGCGCTCGACTGCCCGGTGTCGGGCGGCACGACCGGCGCACAGGCCGCCACGCTGACCATCATGGTCGGCGGCAAGGCCGAGCACCTGGAGGCCGTGCGGCCGCTGTTGAACCTGCTCGGCAAGTCGATCACGCATATCGGCGACCACGGCGCGGGCCAGGTCGCCAAGCTGTGCAACCAGATCGCCCAGGTGGTCAATATTGAGGGCATCGCCGAGGCCATGCGCTTTGCCGCCGCGCAGAACGTGGACACCGGCAAGGTGTTCCAGGCGCTCTCCACGGGCTATGCCGGCAGCCGCATGCTCGACCTGATGGGGCCCAAGATGGTCGCGCGCGACTTCGCCGCCGGCATTGAGTCGCGGCTCCACGCCAAGGATTTCGGGCTGGCGCAGGACATCGCCGACCAGATCGGGCTGGACCTGCCCGCGATGCGCGTCACCTCGGCCCAGCTCGACCAGATGATGGCGAACGGCTGGGGACGCGACGACACGTCGTCATTGCTGCGCCTGCTCGAACAGGCGCCGGACGCGTCCTGAAGCCCTCCCGCCTACATCCCGCTCACACCCCGCCAATCATCGCCAGCAGCGCGCGCAGCATCGGGCTGCCGTCGCGCGCCAGGTCGTCCATCACGTTGAAATGATGGCGGCCCGGCAGCAGGATGTCCTCGCGCACGTTGTCCGGCCAGGCGGCGCGGATCAGCGCGTTCTGGCGGTGATATTCGCTCGATTCGATCTCGCCCACCGCCGTCAGCAGCGGCGCGCGCGTGGCCGGCGGCAGGAAGGCCGGCGAGAGGCGCACCACATCTGACTCGGTCAGGCGCAGATCCACCTGGAGGAAGTCGGCGCGGCGCAGCGGTTCGAGGTCGTAGAGGCCGCTGATCGACAGCCCGCCCCGGATCAGGCCCGCTGGCAGGTCCACACCCACCTGCGGCCACAGCGCCGTCATCAGCATGGCCACCAGATGGCCGCCCACCGAATGCCCGGCCGCGAAGATGCGGTCGCGGTCATGGCCGAGGGCATCGCCCTGCCGGTACAGCCACGCCACGCTCTGCACCACCTGCCGGACGATGGTTTCCACGGTGACCGCCGGGCACAGTGAGTAGTTGATGATCGCCACCGACACGCCGCGCCGGGGCAGCACGCCGGCTACGAAGCTGTGGTCGCGCTTGTCGAGCGCCCGGAAGTAGCCGCCGTGGACGAACACCAGCAGCGGCGGACGGGTGCCGGCGGGCACCCCCGTGGCGGGAAAGTAGTCGAGGCGCTCGTCGTCGGCATGGGGCGACGCCGGATCGCCATAGGGCAAGTTCTCGAGGTAAGACGCCGCGGCGGCCCGCACCAGCGCCGAATCGGCGGCCCAGCGGGCCATGTGCGTGGCGTTGTCCGGCACGCGGGCGCGGTTGTTGTAGGCGTGCGCGTAGAACGCGGGATCTTGGGATGGCAACTCGGCAAGGCTGGCCAGGGACGGCTGGTCTGACATGTCACGGTGCTCCGATGGAGACGCCGCGACGAGGACGGGGGCTGAAGCGGGCGGCGCTGCGCGCTATGCTACCGCAAGCCCGGGGCGGTTGTTCGGCGGGGGGATTTCCGGCATAATCCGCGGTTCATCGCCGTGCGATGCCCGTCCGGGTATCGCCGCCCAAATGCCCGGGTGGTGAAACAGGTAGACGCAGGGGACTCAAAATCCCCCGCCGCAAGGCGTGTCGGTTCGAGTCCGACCCCGGGCACCAGCAAGACCCCGACCTTTCCACAAGGTCCGCCAAACCCCGCCAATCATAGGATTGCGGGGTTTTTTGTTTCCAGGCCGGCCTGTAACAGGCGGGCCCGGCCGCGAAGCGGGATGCGTCCCGGGCAACCACATCCGCAGGGTTGCGTAACCGCCGCAAAATCGTCGCTGCCGGCAAACCGGCCGCGACTTCCTGCCAGGGACATCCTGCCCTGGCGCATGCGTTGGAACGTGGCGCCCAGGAAGACGCGAATGCGCTTCAGCCCAGCAACTCTCTTGCGTGCTCGAGCACGACGCTCTTGTGCAAGACGCCTACCACCCGCCTTGTCGTCGGGTCGGCGAGTACTGGAATCCGCTCCGCAGGCGACGCCACCACCGTTTCCCAAACGTCCCGAAGCCGCTCATTTGCGCACACCGTCGGGAAGTCACGGGAGACTAGCGCCGCTATCGAGGTCTCTGCCGTGCCCGTATTTCTGACGGCCATCAGATCGTGCATCCAGACGGCGCCGACAAAGGCATGATGTTGATCCAGGACGAATACGAACCGATTCTTCTCCGCGAGTCCTTGATTTCTCGCTTCCTCCACGGACGCACTCTCGAGGACAAAGCGCGCCAGTGGCCGCATGACCTTGTCGACCGAGATCTCCATCAAGCGACTGCGACTGGCAAACCGTTCGCGGTGTCGCCCTACTACGGCATAGGTTCCTGTCTGCCCAAGGATGCTGGTTGTGCCGTAGCCAACGACGGTAGCGAGCATGATCGGAAAAATCAGCAGGGGTTCGCGCGTCATCTCAAAGACCATGAGCGTGGACATCAGCGGGGCCTGGGTGGTCGCCGCGAGCGCGGCCGCCATACCCACCACGCCGAACAGAATGGGGTTCTGCGCAATGGGCAGCACATCGTTGACCAACGATACGCACCCCATTCCTGTCAGCGCGCCAATCAGCAGCGATGGTGTGAACAACCCGCCCACGGCGCCTGATCCGACAGTTGCCGCGGTCGCCAATATCTTCAGCACCAGCAACGCGAACAATGCGGCCGACACGGGTTCATCGCGCAACAGTTGGGAAATTGGCGCGAAGCCATTCCCCGCGACTTCCGGGGCGATCACGATAAGACCGCCGACGAGCAGCCCGCCCAATGCCATCCGCATCACAAGGCCACCCGGTACTTTGGCGAAGCCAATCTTCGCGAATCGAATCGCCGTGAGCAGCAGGGAGCCAGTCAGGCCGCAGGAAACCCCTACGAACATGACGACAAGCAGTGCGGCGGTATCGAGCTTGAACTCATGTACCGGCAAGAGGTATGGCTGGCTGAATTGCCCCAGCAGCGTGGTCAGCCAGGTTGCCGCGACCGCCGCAGCGAAGAGTAGCGCCAGGCGTCGAAATTCAATGCCGCCAAAGGCAATCTCGGCAATAAAGATCGCCGCGGCGAGCGGCGTGTGATAGACCGCGGCCAGCCCGCCCGTCGCAGCGGTCGCAATGGCCAACTGGAAGCGATCACCGTGCAGGCCGCCGATCCAGCGCGAGCAGATGGACCCGATAGTGGCCGATAGCTGCACCATCGCCCCTTCCTTGCCCACTGAGCCGCCAGACAGGATGGAGAAAAAGGACGACAGGCAGCGCAATAGCGAAGGCGCCGTCGGAATGGATGACATGCGCCCGTCGATGACCTCCAGGTAATCACCGCTGGTGCCGCTACGCTTCTCGTAGCGCAACGCTGCGAGCAGGATGACGCCCGCGAGCACCCCACCGGCAATCGGAACGGCGAGTTTCCAATGCCAGCCCAAATGCGCAAGCACGACCGAGACATCGTCCTCGCTCCTGAATAGACTCGCACTGGCCCGCTCCAACGCCCAGCGGAACGCGTGGGCAGCGCATGCCCCAACGGCGCCAAACACGATGGCAAACGCCAGGCCTTGCAAGTAAAGCCACGCCAACTGGGGTTGAAAGGCAGGCATGTTTTTTCTTAGCATTCGCCGTGTCCTGTTGCGTCAATCCGGTCTACTGTCCGTCAAGCCTGCGCTGCGCAGCTCAAGCGCGTTGCATGCCCGATTTCATCCGCTCAATCAGCTCGAAGACCACCATGCCCGCCACCATGGCGGCAACGAAGCCCACGGCCTTCGGATAACCCGCACCCATGGCAACCAGCGCGGGGCCCGGGCAGAAGCCGGCCAGACCCCAGCCGATGCCGAACGCGATGCTACCCAGAACGAGCCTCGGCGTTACCTCGGTGCTGGCCGGGAGTTGGATGGGCAGTCCCAGTAACGAGCGTTTGCGACGTTTGGCGACAAAGAATGCGAGTGTGCCAATGCCTATCGCCCCGAGCATGACAAAGGCCAGCGATGGATCCCAGCGTCCCGCCAGATCGAGAAAGCCCAGAACTTTTGCCGGGTTGGCCATGCCGGAAACCATCAGGCCGACGCCGAATAGCAGTCCGGCCAGCAATGCAGCGAATGCCATCATGTCAGCCTCCAATCATGTGCCGTTGTACGAGGACGGTCAGGAATCCCGCAGTCATGAACGTCATGGTCGCGACCAGCGAGCGGACGGACCCACGCGAGATGCCGCAGACGCCGTGACCGCTTGTGCAGCCGCTGGCGTAGCGGGTACCGAGGCCGACCAGGAAGCCGGCAACCAGAATCTCGCCCCAGCTCGCCTGAATATCGGGCGTCGTCGGGTGACCGAGCAGGCTGCCCAGGACAGGGGCGCTGACCAACCCGACGAGGAAGGCCACGCGCCACGTCATGTCATGGCGCGGCAAGCTGAGCAGGCCCCCAAGGATGCCGCTGATGCCTGCAATCCGGCCGTTGAACAGGACGAGCACGGCAGCGGCTGCGCCAATGATGAGCCCTCCGGCCAGCGACAAACCGGGGGTGAAGTTAGCTAGGTCAATCGACATATCGCCTCTACTTTGTGTTGGCGCAAAATTGCTCATACAGCACAGCCATCACGGCAAGCGCCTCCTGGCTGGCAATGGAATAGAAGATGCTCTTCCCCTCGCGGCGCGTTGTCACCAGACCGTTCTCGCGCAGCACGCCCAACTGCTGGGAGAGCGTAGGCTGCCGAATGCCCAGTTGTGTTTCCAGGTCGCTTACGCATCGCTCGCCCTGAGAGAGCTGGCACATCAGCAGCAGCCGGTCTTGGTTTGCAAGCAGCTTGAGCAGCGCGCAGGCCTGCGCTGCAGCAGCTTGCATGGCGCCCAGGTCGATAGCGGGATGGGTCTCGCTCATGGATGAGCCTTCAATTTCGATACTTACATTATATTGAATTATATATTGTTTGTGAATAGAATGTGTTGCACCCAAGGAGGCCCGCATGCAACCCACCATTCAGCCATTCTTCGACCCCGCGACCTGGACCGTGACCTACGTGGTCTATCAGGCGGGGCGCCCAGAGTGCGCCATCATCGACGCTGTCCTGGACTATGACCCCAAAGCGGGGCGCACCTCGACGGCAAGTGCCGACAAGGTCGTCGCCTTCGTGCGGGAGCATGCACTGCAGGTCGAGTGGATTATGGAAACGCATGCGCACGCTGACCACTTGTCAGCCGCGCCGTATCTCCGGCGTCAGGTGGGCGGCAAGATTGCTATCGGCCAACACATCCGCAGTGTGCAGGGCGTCTTCAAGAAACTGTTCAACCTGGAGCCCGAGTTTCGGCTCGACGGTTCACAGTTCGACCACCTGTTCGAGGAGAACGAGGAATTCGTCATTGGCGGCCTGAAGGGCAAGGCGCTCCATGTGCCCGGCCATACACCCGCTGACATGGCGTACCAGATTGGGGATGCAGTCTTCGTCGGCGACACGCTGTTCATGCCTGACGTTGGCACGGCCCGTTGCGACTTTCCCGGTGGGAATGCCCACGCGTTGTACCGTTCCATCCACACGCTGCTGGACCTGGACCCGGATACCCGCCTCTTCATGTGCCACGACTATCCACCCGAATCCCGTGGGCCCGCGTGGGAAACAACAGTCCGAGCCCAACGTGAAGGCAACATCCACGTGCACGATGGCGTGAGCGAGGAACAGTTCGTTGCCATGCGCCAGGCGCGCGATGCGACGCTGGCCATGCCGACACTGATACTGCCGGCGGTGCAAGTCAATATCCGCGCGGGGGAGCTGCCGCCCGCCGAAGCGAACGGCATTCGCTACCTGAAGATTCCGCTCAACACGGTCTGAGCGGCCTCCCGCCACCGCTCAGGCCAGAATCATGATCACCACCATCCCCCAGATCGTCAGCAGCGTGTTGCCCACCGCGTAGGTCACCGTGTACCCCAGCCCCGGCACCTGGCTCTTGGCGGATTCGCAGATCATGCCGAGCGCCGCCGTGGTGGTGCGCGCGCCGGCGCAGACGCCCAGCAGCAGCGCCGGGTGGAAGTGGAACACGTACTTGGCGATGAACATGCCGATGAACAGCGGCACCGCCGTGGCGAAGATGCCCCACAGGAACAGGCTGATGCCGAGCTTCTGGAGGCCGGCGACGAAGCCAGGGCCGGCGGAGATGCCCACCACCGCGATGAACACGTTCAGGCCCACCGAGTTCATGAACCAGACCGTCGGCTCCGGGATGCGGCCGAAGGTCGGGTGAATGGCGCGATACCAGCCGAAGATGATGCCCGCGATCAGCGCGCCGCCGGCCGTGGACAGCGTCAGCGGAATGCCGGACACGTTCAGCACAATGGCGCCGATCAGGGCGCCCGCCGTGATCGCCAGCGACATAAAGGCCACGTCGGTCACCGTGGTGGGCCGGTCCACATAGCCGAGTGTCTTGGCCGTGGCGTTGATGTCGCGCGTGCGGCCCACCAGCGTGACCACATCGCCGCGATACAGCTTGGTCTTTGGCAGCACCGGAATCACGGTCTCGGTCGGGCCGCGCTTGATCTTCCTCAAGAACACCCCGCGCGCGCTGGGGTCGCGCGCCAGGTCCTCCAGCGTCCTGTCATCCACGGCCTTGTTGGTGATGTAGATGTCCACGCCCTCGGTGGGCGTGTCCAGCAGCTCGCGGTCCTCCACCTCCGCGCCGCGCGGGCCGAGGAACTCGATCAGCTGGTTGCGCTTGCCGCCAATCGCCACCACATCGCCCGCCTGCAGGACCGTGGAGGGGTCTGTCTCGATGATCTTGCCGTCGCGCCGGATGCGCTCGATGAACGCGCGGAAGCCCGCCTGCGTGTGGGATTCCACATCGCCCACGGTCCTGCCGATGTATGGCGCGTCAGCTGCCAGCTTGTAGGCGCGCAGCTCGAAGTTGTGCCATTGCATGCCGGCGTCTTCGCCGTCGCTGGCGCCCAGAAGGTGCTCATATTCCTTGCAGGCGGCCACCAGGTCGATGCCCAGCAGCTTCGGCCCGATCTGCGCGAGGATGATGGCCGAGCCGACCGTGCCGAAGATATACGTCACCGCGTAGGCAATCGGCATGCCGTCCAGCAGCACCTTGGTTTCCTCGGGCGAGCGGCCGAGCCGGTTGATGGCGTCCGTCGCCAGCCCCATCGACGCCGAGATGGTCTGCGAGCCGGCGAACAACCCCGCGGCCGAGCCGAGGTCGTAGCCGGCGATCATCGCCGCCGCCACCGACGCCGCCAGCGACAGCACCGCCAGGATCACCGCGAAGATCGCCTGCGGCACGCCGTCCTTGGCGATGCCCCGCACGAACTGCGGCCCCACGCCATACCCCACCGCGAACAGGAACATCAGGAAGAAGACCGACTTCACGTTCGGCGAGATCTTGACGCCGAGGATGCCGATCACGATCGCGACCAGCAGCGTCGACGTCACCGCCCCGAGACTGAAGCCCTTGTAGCTCTTCCCCCCCACCCAGTACCCGATGCCCAGCGCCAGGAAAATCGAGATCTCGGGATAGGCCTTAAGGGTCGTCACGAACCAGTTCATGGGGCACCTCCTTCAGATTGTTCTTGTGGAGGACGGGCGGCTACTTGCCTGACTTGCCGTTGCCCGCCTTGCCGGCCTTGCCTGCCTTATCCGCTTTGTTCGTCTTGCCGCCCTGTGCCAGGTACTTCTCCAGGTACTCGTCGCGCAGCTTGCGCACCGAGCGGCCAATCTTCACGTAGTCCTCTTCGTTGAGATTGGCCAGCGAGACCCGCCCGGACGGATGCTGGGTACCGAATCCGCCCCCCGGCAGCAGCACCACGCCGGCCTCCTCGGCCAGCCGGAACAGCAGCTCGTGCGGCTGGATCGAGGCCAGCAGCCACTTCACGAACTCCGGCCCCACCTCGCGGCTCTCGCGCTCCACATCGAGCAGCGTGTAGTAATCCACCACGTTCTCGTCCACCGGCTCCGCCTTGGCCCCCATGCCGCGGTACAGCGCGGCCTTGCGGCTGCGGATCAGCCGCTTCACGGTGTCCTTGTAGGTATCCGCCGTATCCATGAGCGAGAACAGCGAGAACAGCACCATCTGCACCTGCTGCGGCGTGGAAAGCCCCGCCGTGTGGTTCAGCGCCACGGTGCGGCTGTCCGCCACGATGCGGTCGATGAACGGCAGCTTGGCCGGCTCGGTGGTGATGGACGAATAGCGCTCATTCAGCGCCTTCTTCTCGGCCTCGGGCAACGCGGCGATCTGCGCATCGAACAGGTTCGATTTATGTGTGGCGATGACCCCCAGCCGCCAGCCCGTGGCGCCGAAGTACTTCGAGTACGAGTACACCAGGATGGTGTTGTGCGGGCACATGGCAAACAGCGAGACGAAGTTGTCGGCGAAGGTGCCGTACACGTCGTCGGTCAGGATGATCAGGTCGGGGCGCTCCTTGACGATGCCCGCCAGGTATTCCAGGCTGGCGTCGCTCACCCGCACCGAGGGCGGGTTGCTCGGATTCACCAGGAAGAACGCCTTGACCTTGGGGTCGCGCAGCTTGTCCAGTTCCTTGTCCGGGTATTGCCAGCCGGCCGCCGGGTCGGCGTTGATGTTCACCTCGTGGAGGCTGTACTCCTTCAGCTCGGGAATCTCGATATACGGCGTGAAGATCGGCATGCCCAGCGCGATGGTGTCGCCCGCCTTCAGCAGCCCGTTCACGCGCATCGAGTTGAACAGGTAGGTCATCGCCGCCGTGCCGCCTTCCACGGCATAGAGGTCGAAGTCCCCATCGAATGGATGCGTGCCGATCATCTCGCGGCGGATGTACTGCTTGACGATCTTTTCGCTGAGCCGCAGCATCCGGTCCGGCACCGGGTAGTTGCAGGCCATGAAGCCTTCGCACATCTCGTAGAGGAAGTCGCCGCCGTCCAGCCCGAGCTGGTCGCGCACATACGAGACCGCGCCGGTCAGGAAGCTCACGCCGGGCACGCCCTGGTGCTGGCGCGTGAACTGGTCGAAGCGCTCCTCGATGCCGGCCCGGCGCGGAAACCCGCCCACGCCCACGGGCAGGTACGAGAACGCGCGCTCCGACTCGATCATGGCAAAGTGCCCCAGCTGCAGGAAGCCATGCCGCGGCACGGTGGCCAGGAAATTGGGGTTGCCCCGCCCCGCGTTGAGCATCAGCCGGTTGGACACGCTCCCGGCCAGCTTGATCAGTTCATCCTTGAGTTCGAAGGGCGAAAGGCTCGCCAGCTTCGACGTATCGTGTCGGCTCATGGTGCAATGCCTCGCAAGGGGGTGACGATGGTCAAAGCGCCCGCGCCAGGCGCGGACACTGCCTCTTGAACAAGATATTCAACCGGGGCGCGGGCCGGTATTGGACCATGGTCCACCATGCGGTGCGCGCATCACCCAAGTGAGGGGCGGCCCGGCTACTCCTTCATCTGCGTGCGCCGCCAGTCGCCATCGCCCTTGCGGCAGTACCAGCCCGTCCACTTCTCGGTCTTGCCCGCCTGCCGGAACTCCGACTTCACCTGCCGGCAGCGCTGGTCACCCTTTTGGGTGGTCTTGACCAGCGTCATGCTGCCCTCGGCGGCCTTCGCATCCTTGTCCGCTTCCAGCTGGAACGGCGTGGTGCTGCCATCGTCCTTCTCGGACAGCGCCGTGCGGTAGATGGCGGCCAGCTTCTCCGTCTGCGGGCGGCTCAGGCGGCCGACGATGGTGTTGTTCAGGAAATGGTCGAAATACGCCTGGGCCGGCCAGGCCACGGCACACATGGCGAGGCAGACGCAGGCGTGGACCTGGGCAACAAAGCGGCGCGACATGACGATGTCCTCCTTCTTGTCGGCGGCGACGTGGTGGCGGCGTGGTGGCGGCTACTTCGCCGCCGCCTGCACGTTCACGGCGACGGCCTGCGTGTAGACGGCCTTGATGCGGTCGCCCTTCTTCACCTCGGCCAACTGGGCGGGGTCCTCCACCATCAGGTCCATGACATTGCCCTTGGGCCCCTTCACCGTCACGGTGTGCTTGGACGGGCTGACCGCCACCACATCGGCCACCACGGTTACCTCCTGACCAATCACGCCGCCCGGCTTGGCACCCGCCGCCGAACGCTCCTCGATGGGCTTGGTTTCCATCGACAGCGGCCCGCTGCCCTTCTCCAGCTTCAGTGTCAGCGCCTCGCGGTATTCCACCGCCACCTTGTCGCCCACCTTGAGCTGGTCGAAGTTGCGCGCCTCGGGGCCCACGGCCAGGTCGACGACCTTGCCCGTGTGGGTCTTCAGCGTCACCGTGCGCGTGGGCGCGTCGATCTTCGTGATCGTTGCGTTCACCTTGGCGGTGCCCGTCATCGTCGCCGTACCCGGCGCCCGCGTGACATCCACCTTGGTATCCGGCTGGGCCTGCGCCGCGCCTGCCATGGCCATCATCGCCACTATCACCAGCACTCGTTTTTGCATGTCATCACTCCGTTGTGGATGCCTGATCCCGGCGCCCGGCTTGCGGGTTGCCGGCCGCGCGCAGCGGCCAGCCGGCGCCGAGCGCCTTGTAAAGCTGCACGATCTGTCCGAACTCGGTGCCGCGCAGGCTCGACTGGTCGATCTGGGCCGAGAACAGCGCGCGCTCCGAGTCGAGCACCTCCAGGTAGCTGGTATAGCCGCCCTCGTAGCGGTCGCGCGCGAGCGCGGCATAGCGCGCCAGCGCATCGACCTGCGCGGTCTTCGCCGCGAGCTGGTCCCGCGTGCGCTGCACGCCCACCAGCGCGTCCGCCACCTCGCGGAACGCGGTCTGGATGGCCTGCTGGTAGCCTTGCAGCGCCTGCCGCTGGCGCGCCTCCGCCTGCCGGACATCGCCGGCAATGCGCCCCGCGCTGAAGATCGGCATCGCCACCGATGCGCCATACGACCACGTCTGCGCCGCGCCCACCCAGAGCCCGGAGAGCGCCGTGCTGGCCGCGCCGAACAGCCCGGTCAGCGTGATGGTTGGAAAGTACTCGGCCCGTGCCGCGCCGATCTCGGCGTTGGCGGCCACCAGTTGCTGTTCGGCCTGCAACAGGTCGGGGCGCTGCTCCAGCAGGTCGGACGGCAGGCCGGACGGAATCGTCGGCGGGCGCAACTCGCCAATCGGCAGGCCGCGCGGCATGGCGCGCGGGTTCTCGCCAATCAGCACGGACAGCAGGTTCTCCTGCTGCGACACCAGTTGGTCGTAGAGCGCAACCGAGGTCTGCGCCGATGCGTACTCGGACTGCGCCTGCGCCACCTCCACCTCGGACACCACCCCGCCCTCGAAGCGCTGCCGGAACAGCTCCAGCGCCCCGGCCCGGCTGTCCAGCGTGTCGCCGGCCACCAGCCGGCGGTTGTCCAGATCGCGCAGCGTAACGTAGCCCGAGGCCACGGCCGCCACCACGCTGATCTCCACGGCGCGGCGCGCCTCGTCGGACGCCGCCCACTGCGCGCGCGCCGACTCGGTCAGGCGCCGCAGCCGGCCGAACAGGTCGATCTCCCACGAGGCGAACACATCGGCCTGCACCTGGTTGAACGGATTGCCCACCGACGACAGCGTGCCGCCGCTGTTGCTCAGGCGCTGCCGGCTCGCGGCAGCCTCCACGCCCACCTGCGGGAACATCAGGCCGCGCGTGGACATCACGCGCCCGTAGTATTCGTCCACGCGGGCCGCGGCGATCAGGATGTCGCGGTTGCGTTCCAGCGCCTGGGCGATCATCGCGTCGAGCACCGGGTCGCCGAACTGGCCCCACCATTGCGGGTCGATGGCTGGCGGCGCGGGCGTGGCGGCCGTAGCCGTAGCCGTAGCCGTAACCGCAGCCGAGGCCGGCGGGGGCTCCGCAAAGCGGTAGGTCTCGGGCACGTCCACGGCGGGCCGCTCGTAGTCCGGCCCCACCGCGCAGCCGCCTGCCATCAGGGCACCCACCAGGGCGCCCACCGAGACGCCGGCCAGCGCCCGCCAGCGCAGGCCGCTGCTCATGGCGGGTCTCCCCGGCGCACCGGTGCGGCCGGCGCATCGGCGGGCGGCTCCAGCCCCGGTTCCGGCGGATGGCCCGGCGCCGGCTGGTCCGGCACCTTGCCGGCGGTGCGGCGCTCCAGTGCCCAGAAGAACATCGGGATAAAGAACACGGCGATCACCGTGGCGCCGAGCATGCCGCCAATCACGCCCGTGCCCAGCGACTGCCGGCTCGCCGCCGAGGCCCCGCTCGCGATGGCCAGCGGAATACAGCCCAGGATGAAGGCCAGCGAGGTCATGATGATCGGCCGCAGCCGCAGCTTGGACGCCTTGACCGCCGCGTCGTAGGCGCTCAGCCCCTCCTTGATGCGCATCTCCACCGCGAACTCGAAGATCAGGATGGCGTTCTTGGCCGCCAGCGCAATCAGCACCGTCAGGCCGATCTGGAAGTAGACGTCGTTCTGCATGCCCCGTATCAGGATGGCGACCAGCGCGCCGAACAGCGCGAACGGCACCGCCAGCAGCACGCCAATCGGCAGCGACCATTTTTCGTACTGCGCGGCCAGGATCAGGAACACCATCAGCAGCGCGAAGGCGAACACCATGGCGGCCGTCGAACCGGCCTTCTTCTCCTCATACGCCTGCCCGCTCCACGCGTAGCTGTAGCCTTCGCCCAGCACCTCGGCAGCCACTTCCTCCATGGCGGCCAGCGCCTGCCCGGAGCTGTAGCCCGGCGCGGCGTCGCCGGTGATCTTGGCGGCCGGGAAGTTGTTGAAGCGGGTGACGAGGTCCGCGCCGGCCACATAGCGCGAGGTGGTCACGGCCTTGATCGGCACCATGTCGCCATGGGTATTGCGCACGTAGACCTTGTCGAGGTCTTCCGGGCGCGAGCGGAACTGCGGCTCGGCCTGCAGGATGACCTGGAACAGCCGGCTGTTCTTCGGGAACTGGCTCACGTAGAGCGAGCCGAACATGGTCTGCAGGGCCGAGTACACCTGATCGACCGGCACGCCCTGTGTCTCGGAGCGCTCGCGGTCCAGGTCCACCAGCAGCTGGCGCGAGCGCGTGTTGATCGTCGTGCTCACGCTGCGCAGCTCGGGCCGCTGGCGCGCCTTGGCGATGAAGGCCCGCGCGCGCGCCTCCAGCTGCTGGTAGGTGCCGTCGCCGGTGCTTTGCAGCCAGAACTCGAAGCCGCCCGTGGTGCCCAGGCCGGGGATGGACGGCGGATTGACCGGAATCACCAGCCCCTCGCGCCAGGTGGAGAACTCTCGGTTGGCCTTGGTGATCAGGTCTTCGGCGCTCTCGCCTTTGCCGCGTTCGTGGAAGCTCTTCAGCGTGATGAACAGCGTGCCGGCGTTGGACTTGTTCTGGGAGTCGATCAGGCTGTAGCCGTCCGGCGTGGCCACCGACTTCACGCCCGGCTGCGCCGCGAACCATTGCTCGGCGCGCTTGGAGAGATCGCCGGTGCGGTCCAGGCTGGCGGCATCCGGCAGCACCACCGCGCCGAACAGGTAGCCCTGGTCCTCCACGGGCAGGAACGACGACGGAATGCGCATGAACAGCAGCACGCTCACCACGATCAGCGCCACCACCAGCATGGCGGAGATGAACACGCGCCGGATCACCAGCTGGATGCTGCTGCCGTAGCCTTCCACCATGCGGTCGAAACTGCGGTTGAACCACTGGAAGAAGCGGTTCTTCTTGTGCGTGCCGGGCTTGAGCAGGATGGCCGCCAGCGCGGGCGACAGCGTCAGCGCCACAATGCCCGACAGGAATACCGACACCGCCAGCGTGATGGCGAACTGCTTGTACAGCTGCCCGGTGATGCCGGAGAGGAAGGCCACCGGGATGAACACGGCCAGCAGCACCAGCACGATGGCCACCACCGGCCCGCCCACCTCGTCCATGGCGTGCTTGGCGGCGATCTTGGGCGGCATGTGGAACTCCACCATGTTCCGCTCCACGTTCTCGATCACCACAATGGCATCATCCACCACAATGCCGATGGCCAGCACCATCCCGAACAGCGTCAGCATGTTCACCGAGAAGCCAAACGCCGACATCGCCATGAAGGTGCCGATGATCGACACCGGCACGGCCAGGATCGGCACCAGCGTGGCGCGGAAGCTCTGCAGGAACAGGTAGACCACCAGGATCACCAGGATCACGGCGTCGCGCAGCGTGTGCACCACCTCGGTAATCGACTCCTGCACGAACTCGGTGGTGTCCAGCGCCACCTCGTACTCCAGCCCGGGCGGGAACGACTTCTTCATGGTTTCCAGCGTGGTGCGCACCTGCTTGGCCACGTCCAGCGCGTTGGCGCCCGGCTGCTGGTAGACGGCCATCAGCGTGGCGGTCTTGCCCTTGAAGCGGCTGCGCAGCGAGTAGTCCTTCGAACCCAGCTCGGCCCGGCCGATGTCCTTGAGCCGCACGATGGCCGCGTCGCCCGAGGCGGCGCGCAGGATGATGTTCTCGAACTCGGCCGGCTCGGTCATGCGACCCTTGGTGGCCACCGGGAAGGTCTGCTTGACCGGCCCGTCAGTCGGCGAGGAGCCGATGCGCCCGGCCGAGAACTGCTCGTTCTGCGCCGCCACCGCGTTCTTCACGTCCTCCACGGTGATGCCGAGCCGCGCCATGCGGTCCGGCCGCAGCCAGATGCGCATGGCGTAGTCCGGCGTGCCGAAGATCGCGGCCTGGTTGGCGCCGGGAATCCGCTTCAGCGCGTCAAGGATGTAGATGTTGGTGTAGTTGTCGACGAAGGTCTGCGGATAACTGTTGTCCGGCGAGTAGACCGCGATGACCATCATGAACGCCGACGACCGCTTCTGGACCGACACCCCCTGCTTGGTCACCGCGTCCGGCAGCGTGGGCAGTGCCAGGTTCACGCGGTTCTGCACGTCCACCTGGGCCAGCGACGGATCGGTACCGATCTCGAAGTACACCGTCAGCGTCATGTTGCCCGTGGACGAGCTGGTGGACGACATATAGAGCATGTTGTCCGCGCCGTTCACCTGCTGCTCGATCGGCGCGGCCACGTTCTGCGCCACCACCTCCGAACTCGCCCCGGGGTAGGTGGTGGTCACCGTGATGCTCGGCGGCGTGATGTCGGGGAACTGTGCCACCGGCAGGTTGAACATCGCCACCAGCCCGCCCACCACGATGATGATGGACAGCACCGATGCGAAGATCGGCCGGTCGATGAAGAAGTGCGACAGCGTCATGGCGCGGCCTTCCCGCCGGGCCCGGGCTGGGCCGCCGGCGCCGAGGCCGAAGCCGGCTTCGCCGCAGCCGGCGTGGGCCGCACCGGCGCGCCGGGCGCGAGCCGTACCGTGCCGTCCACGATCACCACGTCGCCCTCACGCAGGCCGGAGCGCACCACCCAGTTGCCCTCGGTCCACTCGGCCACCTCGATGGCGCGCGACTGCGCCTTGTTGTCCTTGTCCACGGTCCAGACCGATTCGCCGCGCTGGCCCTGAATCACCGCCTCCTGCGGCACTGTGATGGCACGCGTGCGCTGGGCGCCGATCACCCTCACCCGCACGAACTGGCCCGGGCGCAACTGGCCATCGCGGTTGGCCACCTCGGCCCGCACGAGGTAGGTGCCGGTCTCGGCACTGAACGAGGCGTCCGCGAACGCGATACGGCCCCGGCTCGGATAGATGCTGCCGTCGGCCATCACTACCTCCACCTCCAGCGCGCCGCGTTCGGGCATGCGCAGCGCGCCCGATGCCTGCTGGGAGCGCGTTTGCAGCACCTCGTTCTCGGAAAGGCTGAAGTTGACCCACATCGGGTCCAGCTTGGCCACGTAGGTGAGCAGGCTGTTGGTGGGATCGATATAGGAGCCCACCTGCTTCTTGGCGAAGCTGGACAGCCCGTTCACGGGCGAGGTGATGGTGGTATAGCCGAGGTTCAGCTTCGCGTTGACGACGTTGGCCTTGGCCTGCTCGACCGCCGCCGCCGCGGCCTGTTCCTGGCCGACGGAGTCGTCCAGGTCCTTCTGGCTCAAGGCGTTCTTGGCGGCCAGCGGGCGCACGCGGTTCAGGTTGGCGCGCGCCGTGGTCAGCCGCGCCTGCTGTTGCGCCAGCTCCGCGTTGGCAGCGGACAGTGCGGCCTGGAATGGCTTCTGGTCCATACGGAACAGCACGTCGCCGGCCTTGACCAGCGAGCCCTCGGTATAGGTGCGCTGCTCCAGGAAGCCGTTCACGCGGGCCCGGATCTCCACCTGCTGCGAACTCTGCGTCTCGCCCACGAACTCGAAGTTCAGCGGCACGTCACGCAGCGTCACGGTGATCACGCCCACGTCGGTCACCGGCGGCGCCGCGGCCTTGCGCTCCTCCTTGCCGCAGCCCGCGGCCAGCACCAGCGCCGCCAGCAGCGTCACTCCCCCTCGGCTGATCCTGCTGCGCATCGCGGTCTCCCATCCACACATGCCACGCCCACGCCATGCAGTGGGCGCTTCTCGACCTAGCTTGTGCCGCGCCGCAATCATTGGCAATTGGACCAAGGGCCACCCCGCCTCAGGCCCGGGGGGGCGGGATCAGGGCGAGCAGCTGGGACGCGATGAACGGCTTGCGCAGGTAGCCCAGCGCGCCATTGGCCAGCGCGCGGGTGCGGGCCTCGGGGACGTCGTAGGCGGTGATGAAGAGCACGGGCAGGCCGATCGGCATCAGCCGCTGCTGCACTTCCAGGCCGTCAATATCGGACATGCAGACATCGAGGATGACGCAGTCGGGGCGGTAGCCGGGGTCGGCGTGGAGCCGCTCCAGCAGCGTCAGACCGCTGGCGTAGGTGTCCACGACGACGCCGGCGGCGCGCAGCAGCCGCGCAATCGCGCGGGCTACGGCGTCGTCGTCATCGACAATGACGACAAAGGTCTCGGTAGGCCCCATAGATTGACCACAGGTTGACCATCGGCAGGATCGGCAATCGCGCAAGCATCGCTCCTGCTCGTAGCCTACGAGATGCCCCGCCCGCGCGATATTGGGCCATGGTCCCGCCCATGCGGCGCACCATGCCACGGGGGAGCCCCCGCCTACACCTGCCTTCACCCGTATGCGTCGGGAGCGTTCAGGTTCAGATCACGCTCAGGCCCCGGCGCCCGCACCGGCGCGATGCGGTGTTCGCGCGGCGGCCACCGCGGGCAGGCCGAGCTTGTCGGCCATGCGCACCAGTTCGGCCAGCGAGCCGACCTCGAGCTTGCGCATGACGCTGGCGCGATGGGCCTTGATGGTCTTCTCCACCGTGCCCAGTTCGCTGGCCACCTGCTTGTTCAGACGGCCGGTGACCACCCAGGCCATCACCTCGCGCTCGCGCGGGGTCAGGCGCTCCAGCCGCTCGCGCAGGCTGGCCATTTCCTCATGCTCGAGATGGCGCGCCACGGCGCAGCGGCAGGCCCGTTCGAGCGACGCCAGCAGCGCGTCTTCCTGCACCGGCTTGAGCAGGAAATCCGTGGCGCCGGCGAGCATGGCCAGGATCGTGGACGGGACATCGGCATGGCCCGTGACGAAGATGACCGGCAGCTCGCCGTCGAGCCGGCGCTGGAGCGTGATACCGTCCATGCCCGGCATCTGGAGGTCGAGCATCACGCAGGCCGGGCCCGGGTCCGCGGCGCGGGCGTCGAGAAAGGCCCAGGCATCGCCAAAGCCCACCGCCTGGTAGCCGTGCGCCTTGACCAACCGCACCAGCGCGCGCACGACGCCCGGGTCATCGTCGACGATATACACCGTGGGAACGTGTTCGCTCATGGCGCTATCCCTTGAAAGACGATTCGGCCATGGCATGCCCGCGCGGCATGCGCACGCCGCGCCGTGTGGGCATGCCCTCCTGGGGCAGTGAAAACTGGAATGTCATGCCACGGTCCGCGTTGTTCCACGCCTCCAGCGTGCCGCCGTGGCGCGCGGCGATGGCGCGGCTGATCGACAGCCCGAGCCCCATGCCCTGCGGCTTCGAGGTGACGAACGGCTCGAAGATGTGCTCAAGGTCGCCGGGGTCCACGCCGGCGCCGCTGTCGCGCACCGCGATCTGCACCATGCCGTCCTCCACGCGCGCGATCACCGTGACCTCGCGCGGGGTGCCGCTGCCGGGCATGCCCCGGTCCACGGCATCGCAGGCGTTGAGCAGCACGTTGAGCAGCAGTTGCTGGATCTGCACCGCATCGCCATTGACACGCGGCAGCGGTGACGCCACCTGCCGGGTCAGCACGATGCCGCGCCCGAGCGCGTTGCCGCGCACCAGTGCCACGGCCTCGTCGATGGCGGTGCCGATGTCCAACGGCCCCAGCACGCGGGACTCGCCCTTGATCAGCGCGCGAATCTGCCGCACCGTGGCACTGGCGCGGCACGCTTCGTCGTTCACGTCCTTGAGGATCTCGCGCACCTCGTCCAGGTCGATGACGTCGGACGCCAGGTACTGGCGCGCAGCCTGCGCATTGCTGACGATGGCGGTCAGCGGCTGGTCGAGTTCGTGGGCCAGCGAGCCGGCCAGCTCGCCCATGCTGGAGAGCCGGGACGAGCGCATCAGCGAGGCATAGTCGGCATCGGGGCCGTTCTCGCCGCGCCGCCGCAGCCGGCCGGGGCGCTGCGCCGGCGGGCGCGCACGTGGCGCGGTGCGCCTGTGCGGCAGCACGCGCCACAGCGCGTCCGCTACCAGGCACCCAGCGGCCACGCTGGCCAGCGCCAGCAGCCAGGTCGGACCATGCGGCAAACGGGGGGATCGGCTCATGCGGTCTCTCCGCGTGGCTCGGCTAGATGTCGAGCTTGCCGATCTTGGTCCCTTCCAGCG
Source organism: Cupriavidus sp. 2KB_3 (assembly GCF_052115685.1). Classification (NCBI taxonomy): domain Bacteria; kingdom Pseudomonadati; phylum Pseudomonadota; class Betaproteobacteria; order Burkholderiales; family Burkholderiaceae; genus Cupriavidus; species Cupriavidus sp. 2KB_3. The sequence goes on along the minus strand of NZ_JBFRHD010000010.1, from coordinate 87,957 downwards.
AGAGATTCGCCATCAGGCCAGCATTCGTCACCACGAAGGCGACGATCGGCGCGCGCGCCGTGTTGGTATCGATCTGCCCGTTGGCGCCGATCTTCGCCAGCGCGACCGAGCCGTCCACTCCGGCCGTCCAGCCCTTGCTTTGCTGGAAGCCCTGCAAGGCCTCCGGCGTCATGAACATCATCACCAGCATCTTGGATTGCGCGCCGGCAATCAGCCCGAACGCCGCGGTGGAGGTGCGGTAGTAGCCCGCCGGCTGGCCGGCAACGCGCAGCACCCCCTCGCCGTACTCGCCGCCGACACCGAGCCCGGCGGCGATGATCTTGGGAAAGACGAGAATCCCGCTGGCCTTGCTGGCCAGTGTCTGCGCGCCGTTGACCGAGCCATAGAGACGGTTCAGCGCACCGTCGGCGGCGGCGTCGATTTCCTTGCGCTTGTTGGCGTTATCCGAGGAGGAACCGGATGTGGTGGTGCATGCGGCGTTGAGACCGGCCAGAGCGGCCACGCCGAGCAGGGACGTGAACGAGCGACGATTCATGGCAATTACCCCCTGGAGCCTGTGCGTCCATGTTTTGCTGATTGCGCGGTGTGCGCGTACTGCGCCCGGATATACGTTGCGCTGCACCCCGGTAACGGCCAGGAATCGTCAAGAAAGACGACAAAGCGAATTCGCCAGATTCGTGATCTATGTATGGTTCGGCTTTCACATTAGTGGGCAGCTTACGCAATTGCAAACCTTACCTGCACTTGGGCGGCGCCGACACGTGGCGGCGCCGGGGTGCTCAAGGTGACGCCTTCACCCATCCCGGGCCCGGATCGAAGCGGGTCATGGCCTGCGCGCGCGCCGCGCTGTTGGGGCCGAGGTCGGCTTCGTACACCTGCCCCTCGTGGTTGACCATGAAGCTCTTGATGCCGGTGTCGCCATATCGCACGGGCCACGCCACGATGGCAAAGCCGCCGAACAGCCGGCCGTTGACCACGTAGTCGTACGCACCGCCCGGCGCCGCCGGTCCTTGCGCCGTCAACAATTTATAGCGATAGCCGTGGTAGCCGTCCTGCGTGGTATTGCCCTTGCCGGCGGCCAGGAAGGCCGGCCCCAGCGGGCTCGGCGGCTCGCCGCCGCGCGCGGGCCAGTACAGGCCGTCGCGCTTGCCCGGCGAGCTGGAGAGCTTGCCGGCATAGACCAGCACGCCGTCGCCGTCATGATCGACGCTCGCGTAGTCGCGCTGGGCGTCGCAGATGGCCAGCATGGTCTGCATCACGGCCAGCTCATTGCGCCCGATGCGGCGCACGCGCATCTCCTGCACGCCGGCCGGCACGTTGAAGTACCAGCCCTGCGCCGACTTCACCAGTGGCACCGGCAAGGTCCAGCCGTCGTTGCCCACCGCCACGTGGGCGCGGTCGGTGCCCTCGGGAAGTATCTTGTGCGACACACTCCAGGCGCTCAGGAAGCGGTAGCGCGCGTCCGCGCCAACGGGCGGGATCAGGCGCCGGTAGTCGGCACCTAGCAGGGTGCCCAGTGCGGCGTCGTCGCTGGTGGCCACGGCGTCGCCAAACGCCAGCATGGCGGCTTCGGGCGATGGGAAATGCCGCTGGCTGGCGGCCCACGCCGGGCCCGCCCATGGCCATGTCAAGGCCATTACGATGGCTGTCATGCCCGCCATCCAGCGGGCCCTTCCGGCAAGCCGCCCCTGGCGGCGCGTTGATCGCGCGGTCATCGTCTCCCCTTTTCAGCGCCTGCCGCCGCCACCACGGCCACCCCCACCGCCGCCACGGCCGCCGCCGCCGCCGCTGAAGCCGCCGCCTCCCCCGCCGCCACGGCTGCCCGCGTAATTACCGCCCCCGCCACGGCTGCTCGCCTGCCCGCCGCCAAAGCTCGATTGCTGCGCGCTGGCGCGGCCACGGTCCATGTCGCGCTGTGCGCTTTGCCCGCCGCCCACGCCCTGGAAGGCGTTGTCCCGGCCTGCCCCGCTGCCCGAGCCCATGTCGCCCCGGCTGCGGTCCGTGCTGAGGCTGCGGTCGCTGGCCTGGCGATTGCCGGCCTGCGCGCGGTCACCGGCACCGCCCTGGCGGTCGCCCCGATTCGCTGACCGATCAGAAGCTGTTGCCCGATCGCCGCCGACGCCATCGCGTCCGCCCTCACGGCCACCTTCGCGTCCGCCATCGCGCCCAGCCTCTCTCCCGCCTTCGCGCCCGCCATCCCTGCCGCGATAGTCGTTGCGGCGGTCCGCCCCGCCCGAATTCTTGCCGTACTTCTCGCGCGAGGCGTTGTCCCGGTACGCCACGCCCTGCCGGTGGCTGGCGTCGTGCTGCCACTTGCCGCCGCCCTGCACCTTGGTGCGGTCGAAGTTGCGGTCGATATTGGTGGCGCGGTTGACGTCGATATTCACGTCGCCGCCGCCCCAGTTGCAGCCACCGAAGATCGCGCCCGCCGCCGCCAGCCCCACGCCCCAGGCAAAGCCGGTGGCCAGCGCCGCGCCCGGGTAATAAGCTGGATAAGGCGGCCAGTAATACGGCGGATAGCTCGGATAGCCCCACGAGCCGTAGACCACGGTGGGGTTGTAAGCGGGCACATAAATAACCTGCGGATTGGCCGGCTCGACGCGGATGATGGTCTCGGAAATCGGCGGCGGCTGGCCCTGCACCGGCGCCGGCGCCGGCTCCACCATCACCTTCTGCTGTTCGTTGGTCTTGAGGTTGCCGGAGTCACGGGCGCGGGCGCGCAGGCGCTGCACCGCCGCCAGCACGTCGCGCTCCTGGGCCAGGAACGCGTCGCCCAGCTTCTGCGTCCAGTCCAGCTTGTCGCTCATCGGCTCCAGCACCTGCGGGAAGGCCACCAGCGACTTCACGCTGACGTCCCACGTCTGGTTCTCCACGGCCTTGACCGCGGCGTCGCCCTTTACGTTGGGATTGGCCTTGACCCAGCGCGCGGCATGCACGATCTCCAGCGGATACGTGGACGCCATCAGCACCTGGGAGAGCACGGAATCGGGATAGAGCGCGATGGGCGCGACGAGGGACTCGAGTTCCTCGGGCTTGAAGGTGGGCGCGGCGGGTGCAGGGGTCTGCGCCGCCGTGACGCCGGGTGCGGCGAACATGGCAAGCCACGCAACGGCGACCAGCACGCGCACGCAGGACATCAGTCGCTCGAGCCAACGAGCCATGGCTGCCTCCTCTCTCCGGGAAGCGGTTTGCAATCTCCGCGATGCCGGACTATGTTCTTAGCACCACTTTGCGTAGCCGTGACGCTTGCTTTTCCCGGGGCAAGCATTCCCATTTTCGGTTCCGCCGGCGCCATTTTGTATTGGCCTTTGGACTTGGCCGGCGCCGGCGGCCTGTCCTTTCCCGGGAGACATGCATGACCGCTGCCGCGCGCGCGCTGGCCCGGGTAGCAATGGTCGCGATGGCGGCAGCCGCCCTGCTGTCCGCCTGCGCCAGCCTGCCCCCCGCGGATGGCGAACCGAGCCACGCGATGACAGACACTGCGCAAACCACGCTCGGCCGCCTAGCCGCGCAGCGTCGCCCCGATCCGCCAGACCAGAGCGCCTTCCACCTGCTGGCGGACAACGTCGACGCGCTGATCGCCCGCGTGCTGCTGACCGAGCGCGCCGAGCGCTCGCTCGACCTCCAGTACTACATCTGGCACGACGATGCCACCGGCCGCTACCTGGCCCACGCCGTGCTGCGCGCGGCGGATCGGGGCGTGCGTGTGCGGGTGCTGCTGGACGACATCGGCGTGGCCGCCGACGACAACCTGCTGCTGGCCGTGGACGCCCATCCGGCCATCGAGGTGCGCATCTTCAATCCCGTAGCCAGCCGCGCCTTCCGGCGTGCCGGCGCGCTGATGGATTTCTCGCGCGTGAACCGGCGCATGCACAACAAGGCGCTGATCGCCGACAACCAGGCCGCCATCGTCGGCGGGCGCAATATCGGCGACGAGTACTTCGGCGCCTCGCCCAACGTCAGCTTTGGCGATCTGGACGTGCTGACGCACGGCCCGATCGTGCGCGAGGTCTCGGGCGCGTTCGACGCCTACTGGAACAGCGCGGCGGCCTATCCGGTGGGCACGCTGACCGGCCGCAGCGCCGACCCGGAGGCGGTGGCCACCTTGCGCGAGCGGCTGGACGCGCTGGCGGCGGCGCAGCAGGACCACCCCTACGCCGTGCACGCGCGCGAGCGGCTCCGGCAGGTACTCGCCGAGCCGCCCGCCGCCGCCACGTGGGGCCGCGCCGCGCTGCTCTATGACGATCCCGGCAAGATCACCCGCGCCGCCGACGACACGGCGGGGCATCTGGTGCCCCAGCTGCGCGCGCTGAACATGCAGCCGCAGCGCACGCTGCTGATCGTCTCGCCCTACTTCGTACCGGGCGAGGCCGGCGTAGCGTGGTTGCAGGCGCTGCGCGAGCGCGGCGTGGCCGTGACAGTGCTGACCAACTCGCTCGCGGCCACCGACGTGGCAGCCGTGCACGCCGGCTACAAGCGCTACCGCGAGACCCTGCTGCGCATGGGCGTGACGCTGTACGAGGTCAAGCCGATGCGCGACCCGGACGCGCTGCCGGGAACCTCGGCAACATCGGGAACCTCGGGAACCTCGACCAAATCGGGCAAATCCGCCAACACCAGGCTGTCGGCGTTCGGCAGCTCGCGCGCGTCGCTGCACGCCAAGACCTTCGTCGCCGACGACAGCACGGTCTTTATCGGCTCGATGAACCTGGACCCGCGCTCGGTGCAGCTCAACACGGAGCTGGGCGTGGTCTGCGTGAGTCCGGCGCTGGCCGCGCAGGTGACCGGCGCAATCCTGCCGAACCTGGGGCGCATCGCATGGCGGCTCGCAGAGGAGGACGACCGGGAACAGGGCCGCCGGCTGATCTGGATCGACGAAGCGAACCCGGACGCCGCCCCGCTGACCACCGAGCCCGAGTCCTCGGTGCTGCGGCGCGTTGGCGTGTGGTTCATGGGGCTGTTTCCGATCGAATCGCAGTTGTGAAGCGGGCGCCGCGTCCGTCCTGCAGGGCAGATTCGTGTTTTCCCGATCTGTCCCGAAATGAAAAAGGATTGTCCCCCACGGTCAAATCGGCGGCGGCCGTTCCGCCAATACTCCGACCCGGTTGCACATAACTCGAACCGAGACACGGAGACAACATGAAGGCCAGGAATATTGCCGTAGCGGCGCTGATGACCGCTGCGGGAACGGGTGCAGTACAAGCACAATCGACGGTCACGCTGTATGGGGTGGCCGACGTGAACGTCGAATACGCGAATCACGTGGGCGCGGTGCCGGTCGCCACGAACCAGTTCAACCGTGGGCAGGGTCACGACGTGGTGCGCATGAATTCGGGCGGCCTTGCCGGCTCCCGCTGGGGTATTCGCGGCACCGAGGACCTGGGCGGCGGCGCGAAGGCCATGTTCGTGCTGGAATCTGGCTTCAGCCTCGACTCGGGCACGTTGCAGCAGTCGGGCCGGATGTTCGGGCGCCAGGCGTTTGTCGGCCTGCAGCGCGCGGGGCTCGGGCAGTTGACCTTCGGGCGCCAGTACACGTCGATGTTCGAAGCGCTCGCCAACTTCTCGCCCACCGCCTACGCCACCCAGTACGAGCCGGTGGTGCTGCAGTCCGGCGCCAACTTCCGCGAGGACAACACCATCAAGTACACAGGCCAGTTCGGCCCGGTCACGGCGCTGGCGCACTGGTCGTTCGGCACCGGCCTGGCGCTGCCGGCCACGGTGGGCGTGGCCACGCCGATCGGCGGCAACGGCGAGGTGCCGGGCTCGTTCCGGCGTGACACCGCCTACGGCGCGGCCGTGGCCTACGCGGCGGGCCCGTTCGGCCTGACCGTCGGCTACGACCAGTGGAACCCGACCATCGGCACCAGCAGCGGCACGCTGCGCAAGGCGGCCATCGGCGGCAGCTACGGCTTTGGCAATGCCAAGATCATGGCTGGCTACCGCTGGGGCCAGAACAAGAACGCGGGCGGCACGGTGATCCAGCGCGACGACCTGTACTGGATCGGTGCGCTCTACCAGCTCACGCCGGCCGTCGGCCTGACGCTCGAATATCACTATGACGATCTCAAGAGCCTGGCCGGCGCGACGCAGCTCGCCAATCCGTGGCAGATCGGCTTCGTGGCCAACTACGCGTTCTCCAAGCGCACGGACGTGTACCTGTCCACGGCCTACGCCAAGAACGCCGGCCTGATGCTCGAGTCGCTGGCCACGGTCTACGCCAACAGCCTCTCGCTCGGCAACAGCTACGCGCTGGGCAACGGCGAACGGTCGATGATCGGCGCCGCCGTGGGCATCCGCCACCGCTTCTGAGGCGCCTTGCCCATCGCGCCGCCGGCCCCTCCTGCATGCCCTCAGCCGGCGGCGTTCTTTTTGCCCATGCGCCAAGCCGTGACGCTACAGCCGAAGCGGCCGGTGAACCAGCGCGAGAAAGCACTGAGCGATGAAAACCCAAGCAGCGTGGCCACTTCCGAGAGTGGCCGCGTGGCGTTTTCGATATACCGCAGCACGAGGTCCGCGCGAGCCGTATCGAGCACATCGGAATAGGTCGTCTTTTCCTGCGCCAGCCGCCGGTGCACGGTGCGCCGGTCCACGCTGAGATGCTGGGCCACGCGGTCTACCGAGCACAGGCCGGTGGGCAGCAGCGCGTAGACCAGCTTGCGCACCTGGTCCTGCATCGTCGCGGACGACTGCGCCAGCAGCGTGCCGAGGTACTGCTTCACCTGCCGCGCCATGACCGGGTCGTAGGACGGCAGCGGCGCCTGCAAATCCGCCGCCTGGCAGACGATGCCATCGAAATCCTGCCCGTAGTCCGCCGCCATGCCGAACAGTTGCAGCGAGGTGGCCGTGCTGGCCGGCGCCGCGTGCGTGAAGCTGATGCTGCGCGGGCGCCACCCGGTGCCGAGGAACAGCCGCAGCATGCGGAACATCACCCCCACCGCCAGGTCGGTGGCCTGGCGCATCGTGCCGGGCCGCTCGCTCAGGATCTGGAGCCGGATCACCACCAGCGGCCCCGCCTCTTCCACCCACATCCCCAGCGCCTCGTTCTGCAGCCCCATGTAGCGGACCATCGACGCCAGCGCCTCGCGCAGCGTGGGCGCCTCACGCACCACGAAGGCCAGCGGGCCGAGGTTCGAGAACTCGCGCAGCGCCGCCATGCGCAGGCCGAAGTCGTCCACGCCGGCCGCCTCCGCCGAGGCATCGAGGAGCCCGCCCACCAGTTCGGCCCGGATGCGCAGGTCGGGGTCGAGCAGCGCGGCACGGGCGATGCGCGCCGCGCGCAGTTGCTGGTAGGGGTCGAGCCCGACGGCCCGCGCCACATCCACGTAATGGGTCAGGCTGGCGCCGCGCAACGTATAGGACATAGGCACATAAAAGGATGGATGCGTGCTTTCCCGAGGTGTCCCCACAGGTTAATTCAATGTCCCGCCATGTCAAACCGCGTATACCCGCTGACCGATACTTCGGACACCGGCGCCCCGCGCGCCGTCCGCACAATCCCACCGCACCGAGCGAGGAGACAACATGCAGTTTCTTGACGATTCCCTTCACCCCGAGAACATGGACAAAGTGGTCATCACCGTGGCGCCGTACGGCCCCGAGTGGATGCCCGAGGACTTCCCGGAAGACATCCCCGTCACCATGGACGCCCAGATCCAGAAGGCGGTGGACTGCTACGAGGCCGGCGCCACCGTGCTGCACCTGCACGTGCGCGAACTCGACGGCAAGGGCTCCAAGCGCCTGTCCAAGTTCAACGAACTGATCGCCGGCGTGCGCAAGGCCGTGCCGGACATGATCATCCAGGTGGGCGGGTCGATCTCGTTCGCGCCGGAGGACGAAGGCGAGGCCGCCAAATGGCTCTCGGACGACACGCGCCACATGCTGGCCGAACTCACGCCGAAGCCCGACCAGGTGACCGTGGCCATCAACACCACGCAGATGAACATCATGGAGCTGCTGTACCCCGAGTACGTGGCGGGCACCTCGCTCGAGAACCCGGCGTACCAGGCGGCCTACAGCGAGATGACCGTACCGGCCGGCCCGGCCTGGGTGGCCGAGCACCTGCGCCGCCTGCAACGCGCCGGCGTGCAGCCGCACTTCCAGCTGACCGGCATGCACGCGCTGGAGACGCTCGAGCGCCTGGTGCGCGCCGGGGTCTACATGGGCCCGCTGAACCTGACGTGGATCGGCATCGGCGGCGGCTTCGACGGCCCCAACCCGTTCAACTTCTTCAACTTCATCCACCGCGCGCCCGATGGCTGCACGCTGACGGCCGAGTCGCTGCTCAAGAATGTGCTGCCGTTCAACATGATGGCGATGGCGATGGGCCTGCACCCGCGCTGCGGCATCGAGGACACCATCATCGACCAGCACGGCCGGCGCATGAGTTCGGTGCAGCAGATCCAGCAGTGCGTGCGCGTGGCCAATGAACTGGGCCGCGAGATCGCCAGCGGCAAGGAAGCCCGCGAGATCTACCGCATCGGCACCTGGTACGACAGCGCCGAAGAAACGCTGCGCGCGCACGGCATGGCCCCGAACCGCCGGGCCGGCGAGCGCAACCTGCCGCGCCGCCCTGCCTGACATGCGCTGGCGCACGACATGGACGCACTGACCGATCCCTGCATCAATATCTGCCGCATGGACCTGTCCGGCCAGTTCTGCCAGGGGTGTCGCCGCACACCCCTGGAGATCGGCCGCTGGCCCCGCATGACGCTGCTGGAGCGCACCGCCACGCTGGCGGCCATCGCCCAGCGCCGCAATCCCGGCAGCAATCCCGGCAGCGATGCCGGCACCCCCTGCCCCCCCTGCAACCCGTGCAATGCGGGAACAGGGCACGCCGCCTGAGCGTGCCTGCCCTACTATTCCAATACATCGAACGGAGACCCGCATGGCCCAACGCCTTGCCCACCTGATACCGCGGCGCACCGCCGTGGCTGTCCTGCTCGCGCTGGCCATGCCGGCCGCGTTTGCCTGGACCAACAAGCCGGTACGCATGCTCGTGCCGGCCCCCGCCGGCGGCACCATGGACGTGGTCGCCCGCCTGCTGGCGGAACAGCTTTCCGCCGATATCGGCCAGCCTGTCGTGGTGGACAACAAGCCCGGCGCGGGTGGCGGCATCGCCATCCACACGCTGATCGCCGCACCGGCCGATGGCCAGACCATCATGGTCACGGCCAGCAATGTGCTGACCGAGGTACCGCACGTGCTGAAGAGCACTTTCGATCCGCTCAAGGACATTCGCCCCGTGGCCGCCATTGCGCGTTCGCGGCTGCTGATGGTTGGCGCGCCGCAGCTGCCGGCCAAGGACTTCAAGAGCCTGGTCAGCTACGCCAAGGCGCATCCGGGCAAGCTCGGCTTTGCCTCGTACAGCGCCGGCACGGCCTCCCACTATGCGGGGATGATCGTCAACCAGAAGGCCGGCATCGACCTCCAGCACGTGCCGTTCGCGGGCTCGGGCCCGGCGCTGACGCAGGTCATGGGCGGCCAGATCGCCGTGATGTACGACGGCATGGTCACCTCGCTGCCGCTGATCAAGGCCGGCAAGCTCCAGCCCTACGCATTGGCCGCCAAGACGCGCTCGCCGCTGCTGCCGGACGTGCCGACGTTCACCGAACTCGGCTATCCGGACGTCGATTTCAGCAACTGGGTCGGCGTAGTGGCTTCGGGCCAGATGCCGGAAGACCTGGCGCGCAAGATCCAGGCCGCCGTGGACAAGGCCGCGCAGACGCCCAAGGTCCGCGCCCGCATGGAAGCACTGGGCTACGAGCCCATCGCCGAACTGCCGCTGCCGCAGCTGGCCCAGTCCGTACGCGCCGAGTTCGACCGCAACGCCGGCATCGTCAAGACGTTCAATATCCAGCCCTGATCCGATCCGATCCGGTCCGGTCCGGTCCGGTCCGGCCCAGTCCGGCAACGAGAAAGGCCAGCCTCGCGGCTGGCCTTTTCCATTCTCCTTCCCCAGCCGGGGCTCAGCCGAGCAAGGACTCGCGCAGATGCTTCTTGTTGATCTTGCCGACGCTGGTCTTGGGGATCTCCGCGACGAAGACGATGCGATCCGCCTCCGGCACGGCGAACTTGCTGAGACGGTTGCCGGCCACATGGTCCAGCAGGCGCTGGCGGATACCAGCCGCATCCACCGCGTGGCCGGGCTGGCTGACCACGAAGGCCATCGGCCGCTCGCCCCAGCGCGCGTCCTGCACGCCGATCACCGCGCACTCGCGCACGCCGGGCACTTGCGCCACCAGGCCCTCCACCTCGAGCGACGACACCCACTCGCCGCCGGTCTTGATCACGTCCTTGATGCGGTCGACGATGCGGACCCCGCCATCCTCGCCCATCACGGCGATGTCCTGCGTATGCAGGTAGCCACCGGCCCACAGCGCCTCGGAGGCCTCCGGCTTGCCGTGGTACGCCTCGGTCAGGTACGGCGCACGCAGCACGATCTCGCCCTGGTGGCGGCCGTCGTGCGGCACGTCGCGCATCTGCTCGTCGACGATGCGGAAGTCCACCATCGCCACCGGGCGGCCCGTGGCGCAGCGCATGGCGATCTCGGCCTCGCGGCTGGCCGGGCGGGCGCCGGGCGCCAGCTGGGCCAGCGCGACGATCGGCCCGGTCTCGGACATGCCGTAGCCCGAGAACACGTCGATGCCGGCATCGAGCGCCGCCGCGCACAGCGCCGGCTGCAGGGCCGATCCGCCGATGATGACGCGCCAGTCGGACAGGTCCTGCCCGGTCTCGCCGGCGGTATGGAGCAGCATCTGGAGGATGGTCGGCACGCAGTGCGAGAACGTCACGCCCTCGGACGCGCGCAGCGCCAGCAGCTGCGCCGGCACGTAGCGGCCCGGCAGCACGGTCTTCAACCCGAGCAGGATGGCCACGTACGGGATACCCCACGCCAGCACGTGGAACATCGGCGTGATTGGCATGTACACGTCCTCGCGGTGCAGGCGCTGGCCCGTGCGCGGCGAGCACAGCGTGGTGGCCGTGGTCAGCGCGTGCAGCACGATATGGCGATGGCTGTACGACACGCCCTTGGGGTCGCCCGTGGTGCCGGTGGTGTAGAACATCGCCGCGCGGGTGTTCTCGTCGAAGTCCGCGAACGGGTAGTCCGGCGAGGCCGCAGCGAGCAGCGCCTCGTACTCGCCGTCGAGCAGCAGCGTAGTGGCCGGCGCCGGCTCGCCATCGGCCATCAGCACGAAGCGCTTGACGCCAGGCAGCTGGTCGCGGATTTCCTCCAGCAGCGGCAGGAAGTCCCGGTGTACGAGCACGATCTCGGCCTGAGAGTCATTGAGCGTGTACAGGATCTGTGCCGGCGAGAGCCGCACGTTCACGGTGAACAGCGTGGCGCCCATCATCGGCACACCGAAATAGCATTCGAGGTAGCGATGGCTGTCCCAGTCCATCACGGCCACGGTGCTGCCGTGCCGGGCGCCCAGCGTGCCCAGCGCGGAGGCCAGCTGGCCGATGCGGCCACGGAAGGCCCGGTAGGTGTAGCGCGTGGTGCCCTGGTAGGTGATCTCCTGCTCCGGGCTCAGGCTCAGCGCGTTGACCAGCAGCTGGCTGACCAGCAGCGGATACGCGTAGGCCGAGGGGGTGGAGACGATGCGGGCATCGGTCGTGGAATCTGTCATGTGGGAAATCTCGCGGTCTGTCAGTAGGGCACGTCGCCGATGATGCCGGCGCGTTCCATCTTGCGCACCGTGGGCGCGTAGTCCTGCACGGCGTAGTGCTGCGTGCAGCGGTTGTCCCAGATCGCCACGCTGTTGCGCGTCCAGCGCCAGCGCACCTGGAATTCGGGAATCTCGGCCTGCGCGCACAGGTAGTGCAGCAGGTCGCCGGCGCCGGGCATGAAGTCCTTGCCGAAGCGAATCGTGTCACCCCGGTGGTAGTTGGCGAAGTGCGAGGTGAAGGCGTTGACGAACAGCACGGGCTCGCCGGTTTCCGGGTGGATGCGCACCACCGGGTGCTCCGCCATCGGGAACTGGGCCGCCAGCGCGGCGCGCTTCTCCGGCGGCATGTTGGCGCCGAAGGTGTGCTCGATGCTGTGCTTGGCGCGCAGGCCGTGGATGCGGACCTTGATGTCGTCCGGCAGCCGGCGGTACGCCTCGGCCATGTTCACCCAGATCGTGTCGCCGCCCACGGGCGGGGTTTCCACGCAGCGCAGCACGCAGCCCATCGGCGGCGCGGCGCGCCAGGTGGCGTCGCAGTGAAAGGCGTTCTCGTAGTGCTCCACCTTGCTGTCGGGCGACTTGTAGATGCGCACCAGGCCCGGGTGCTCCGGGTCGCTGCCCACCACCGGGTGGTCCTCCAGCTCGCCAAAGCGGCGCGCGAAGGCCACGTGCTCGGCCCGGGTGATGTCCTGGTCGCGCAGGAACAGCACCTTGTGCTGGAGCAGCGCCGACTTGATCTCGGCAAACAGGCCGGCGTCGCGCGACGCCTCGCCCAGGTTGACGCCAGACAGTTCGGCGCCGATATGGCAGGTCAGGGGTTCCACTCGCATGGCGGTCTCCTTCAAATCACGAAAATCGACGAACCGGTGGTGCGGCGCGACTCCAGGTCGCGGTGCGCCTGCACGGCATCTTCGAGGGCATAGGTCTGGTGGATCTCGATGCCGATGCGGCCGGCGCCCACGTGGTCGAACAGCTCGCCCGCCAGTTCCGCCTTCTCGGCCGGATCGGCGATGTAGTCCGCCAGCGCCGGGCGCGTGAGGAACAGCGAGCCCTTCATCGCCAGCAGCACGGGGTCGAACGGCGGCACCGGGCCGGAAGCCGTGCCCACGCAGACCAGCGTGCCGCGCCGGCGCAGCGAATCGAGCGAGGACATGAAGGTGGTCTTGCCGACGCTGTCGAACACCACGTCCACGCCCTGCCCGTCGGTCAGCTCGCGCACGCGCTGGGCCACGTCCTCGTGGCTGTAGTTGATGGTGTAGTCGCAGCCGTGCGCGGCGGCGATGGCGGCCTTGGCGTCGGTGGACACCGTGCCGATCACCGTCAGGCCGAGCAGCTTGGCCCACTGGGAGACGATCAGCCCCACGCCACCGGCGGCCGCGTGCAGCAGGATGGTGTTGCCGGGCCGGAACGCGTGGATGCGGCGCAGCAGGTAGGCGGCGGTCAGGCCGCGCATGGTCATCGCGGCGGCCGTCTCGAAGCCGATCGACTCGGGCAGCCGGATCAGCGGCGCCGCCGGCATGATGCGCTCGCTGCTGTACGCGCCGAGCGTGTTCAGGAAGCCGGTGTAGGTCACGCGGTCGCCCACGGCAACGTTGCGCACGCCCTCGCCCACGGCCTGGATCACGCCGGCCGCTTCCACGCCGATGCCGGACGGCAGCGGTACCGGATAGGTGCCGTTGCGGAAGTAGGTGTCGGCGTAGTTCAGGCCGACAGCCACGTGCCGGATGCGGACCTGGCCCGGGCCGGGATCGCCCACCTCCACCTCTTCCAGCCGCAGTACCTCGGGGCCACCGGTCTCCATCATGCGTACGATTCTTGCCATGCCAACTCTCCTGTCAGGCGGAGCGGCACACCTTGCGCCGCGTCGAGCCCAATGTAGGCCCCGGGGGTCGCGGCACGCGTGACAATTCCTTCCATCGACTTTGCAATTCGCGCCACGCGCGCCTATCATCGGCGCACGGATGTCCGGGATCACACCGGGCACGCAGCCCGGGGAGACGGCTTGGAAACACGGATACGCGCCGCGGCGCTCACCAATTTCTTCGAAGTGGCGCAGGCGCGCGGGCTCAATGTGCAGCCCCTGCTGCGCAAGGTCGGCCTGAAGCGCAGCCTGCTGGCCGATCCGGACTTCCGCGTGCCGCTGGCGGCCTGCGTGACCCTGCTGGAAGACGCGGCGGCAGAAAGCGGTTGCGACAACTTCGCGCTGCGCATGGCCGAGTCGCGCCAGCTGGCGGACTTCGGCGTCATCAGCCTGCTGATCGCCCACCAGCCCAACCTGCGCGCGGCGCTGGCCACCATCATCCGCTACCGCCACCTGGTCAATGAATCCGTGGCGATGTTGCTTGAGGAGGCCGGCAGCTCGGTCATCATCCGCGTGGAAGTGGTGGGCGAGGCGCCCTCGCGCCAGGCCGGCGAACTGGCGATGGGCGTGGTCTTCCGCCTGTGCGGCGCGCTGCTGGGCGCGCGCTGGCAGCCGCTGCGCGTGTGCTTCACGCACCCGGCGCCCGCCGACGAAAGCGTGCACCGGCGGCTGTTCCGCTGCGGGCTGGCTTTCAACGACGAATACAACGGCATCGTCTGCCGCGCCGCCGACCTCGACGTGCCGAACCCGGGCGCCGATCCGGCCATGGCGCGCCACGCGCAGCGCGTGGTGGACGCGCTGCCCCGGCCCGCCGCGCCGTCCGTCGCCCATGAGGTGCGCGGCGCCATCGCCCTGCTGCTGCCGATGGGACGCGCCACCGGTGCTTCCGTGGCGCAGGGGCTCGGCATGAGCCTGCGCACCATGCAGCGCGCGCTCGACGACGAAGGCGCGAGCTTCCACGACATCCTGCACGCGGTACGGCGCGAGCAGGCTCCGCGCCATGTGGAGAACCCCCGGGTGCCGCTCGCGCAGGTGGCGGTGCTGCTCGGCTACGGCTCGCCGAGCACGTTCACGCGCTGGTTCTCGGGGGAATTCGGCATGGCGCCGTCGGCATGGCGCGCGCAGGCCGCCGCGCGCACCGGGGCGGCCTGACCGCCAACATCGTCAGAACCGCGCGGCGATATGGCGGAACGGGTGGTCAGACTCCCGGTAGCCGCCGCGCTTCTGGCGCGCGGGCAGCTTGGGCGCCTTGCGCGCCGGCGCCTGGTACGGAATCTTGTCCAGCAGGTCGCTGATGATGTTCAGGCGCGCGCGCCGCTTGTCGTTCGAGTCGGCCACATACCAGGGACTGTCGGCGGTGTCCGTGGCGGCGAACATGGCGTCGCGCGCACGCGAATAGTCGTACCAGCGGCTGTAGGACTTCAGGTCCATGCCGGTCAGCTTCCAGATCTTGCGGCCATCGTGGATGCGCGCCTGGAGCCGCCGGGTCTGCTCGGCCTGGCTGACCTCGAGCCAGTACTTGATCAGGATCACGCCGGAGGCGACGATGGCGCGCTCCACCAGCGGCACCGAGCGCAGGAAGGTATCCACCTCTTCCGGCGTGCAGAAGCCCATCACGCGCTCCACGCCGGCGCGGTTGTACCAGCTGCGGTCGAAGATGACGACCTCGCCGGCGGCCGGCAGGTGCGGCAGGTAGCGCTGCAGATACATCTGGCTTTTCTCGCGCTCGGTCGGGGCGGGCAGCGCCACCACGCGGAAGATGCGCGGGCTTACGCGCTCGGTCAGCGCCTTGATCGTGCCGCCCTTGCCGGCGCCGTCGCGCCCCTCGAAGACGATGCAGATCTTGCTGCCGCTGTGCACCACCCACTGCTGGAGCTTGACCAGCTCCACATGGAGTTCGCGCAGCGCCGCGAGATAGTCCTTGTTCGACATGCGCGCGCCATCCGCCTGCGGCGGCGGCGGGGCGTCCGGCGTGGGCTCCGGGGTGTCGTGCAGCGCTTCATCGCGCTTGCCCTTCTTCGATGACTTGCTCATGCGCGGCCCTCCTGTGGCAGGGGGAGAAACAGGGAGCATTCCCTTTACAGTGTGGTGGCTATGCCGGGCGGAGGCAATCGGAAACAGATTGGCCTTTGGGCCCGCCCCGGTTGCCGCGCGCGGCGCGTGGGGCTAAGGTTCGAGTGCGGGCGCCGCCGACCCGCCATTCACCCGGTTCCGCCAGGAGGCGCGATCATGGCCCTATTCATGCTGACCAACGTGCCGGACGGCACCTCGGACGAGGAACTGCTCGCCTTCCTCGCCAAGTACGGCATTCCGGCACCGGACGAGATCGAGCATATCGAGGGCGACGGCTCGCGCCCCTCGGTCATGCTGACCTTCCACGCGGTGGATGCCGACGCGCTCCAGCTGCTGCGCCCGCGCATCCACGACATGTACTGGAAGAACAAGCGGCTCTCCGTGATGGTGCTGCACGAGCGGTACACCTGAGGCGCCCGCGCTGCCTGCCATGTCGGACGAACTCCACTAGCCAGCCCCCCGCCGGCTTGCCTATCCTTTCCCTGCGCCGCATCCCCCGCGGATGTTGTCTGCAAGACATGACATTTGACGAATCAGGGAAGACTATGAACCGCTTCACCGCCCCCGCCGCAGCCAGCGCGGCCCTTGGCTGCGCGCTGCTGCTCGCCGGCTGTGCCGGCGCCAACATGGACAGCCTGACGCAGGCCGGCGGCAGCCTGTTCACCGCCGCCACGCTCTCCGACATGAGCGTCAAGCAGCTCTCCGACCAGTCCTGCGCCGAGATGGACAAGAAGAACACGCTCGCCCCGCCGGACAGCCCGTACACCAAGCGGCTCGCCACCGTGATGAGCGGCCTGCAGAACACCGGCCTGCCGCTCGATGCCAAGGTCTACGTGACCAAGGACGTCAACGCCTGGGCCATGGCCAACGGCTGCGTGCGCGTCTATAGCGGGCTGATGGACATGATGACCGACGACGAGGTACGCGGCGTGCTCGGCCACGAAGTGGGCCACGTGGCGCTCGGCCACACCAAGTCGGCCATGCAGGTGGCCTACACCACCGCCGCCGCGCGCGGGCTGCTCGGCTCCACCGGCAACGCCACGCTGACCGCGCTGTCCTCGTCGCAACTGGCGGCCATCGGCGAGCAGTTCGTCAACGCGCAGTTCTCGCAGCGCCAGGAAAGCGCCGCCGACGATTACTCGTTCGACCTGCTGACGAAGAACGGCGCCAATCGCCAGGCCCTGGTCACCGCGTTCCAGAAGATGGCCACGCTCGATGGCGGGCAGTCCAGCATGCTGAGTTCGCACCCGGGCTCGGCCCAGCGCGCCCAGCACATCCAGGAGCGGCTTGCCAGCGGCAAGTAAGGCTGGACGCTTGACGATGGATGTTTGACGATGGACGCGGCGCCACCCCCGGCGCCGCGTCACATCCGTCACATTCCACCCAATGCGTTTAATACGCACTCAAAACAATTCAGTACAGGCTGAATAGGGCCAAGCGGATAATCCTCCACGTCTGCCGCCCCCGGCAGGCGTCCGACGAGGAGCCCCCGCCGCGCCATGGATTTCCCCCGCCCTCCCGGTTCGCCTCCCGCGCGCCGCACACCTCCCCTGTCGTTCCCCGTCAACTCTTGACCCTGTGTCGCGTTTCAGGAGGCCCCATGGATTGGTTGCACACCATTTTCCAGAAATCACCCGAGTCGGCGCTGTTCCTGTCGCTGGCGGTGGGGTATGCCATCGGCAAGATCACATTTGGCAAGTTCCAGCTAGGTGGCGTGGCCGGCTCATTGCTGGCGGCCGTGATCATCAGCCAGGTGGGCGTGGAGATCGACAACGGCGTGAAGGCCGTGATGTTCGCGGTCTTCATCTACGCGGTGGGCTATGAAAGCGGCCCGCAGTTCTTCAACTCGCTCAACCGCAGTTCGCTGCGCGAGATTGCCATGGCGGTGTTCATGGCCGTGGCGGGGCTGGTCACGGTGGTGGTGCTGGCCAAGATCTTCCACCTCGACAAGGGCATCGCGGCAGGGCTGGCGGCGGGCGGCATGACCCAGTCCGCCATCATCGGTACGGCCGGGGACGCCATTACCAAGCTCGGCCTGCCGCCGGACCAGGTGAAGATCATGCAGGCCAACGTCGCTATCGGCTACGCGGTGACCTATGTGTTCGGCTCGCTCGGCGCGATCATCGTCTGCGTGAACATCCTGCCGCGCTTCATGGGCAGCGACCTGAAGACCGACTCCAAGAAGGTGGAGGCGGCCATGCACGGCGGCCTGCCGCAGTTCGGGCCGGGCCAGGCGGGCGCGCTGCCGCGGCTGGTGGGCCGGCTGTTCCGCGTGGCCGGGGCGGCAGGCCAGACCGTAGCCCAGATCGAGATGAGCGGCGAGGATCTTGTCACGGTGGAGAAGATCCAGCGTGGCGGCAAGGCGCTCGAGTTCAGGCAGGACACCGTGCTGCACGAGGGCGACATCGTGCTGCTGGTGGGCCGGCGCGACGCCATGGTGCCCACGGCGCTCCAGATCGGCGAGGAAATTCCCGACGCGGAGGGCATGGGCATGGTCATGCAGACCCGCCGCGCGGTGTTCACGGCCAAGGGCATGAACAACAAGGCGCTGGGCGAGATCGTGGCCGGCGTGGAGCGCGAGATGCGTCACGGCGTGTACCTGGAGCGCATCGAGCGCTATGACCACACGCTGCCAATCCTGCCGGACCTGAAGCTCCAGCACGGCGACATCATCACCTTCTACGGCACCCCGGCGGACACCAAGCGCGCCGCCGAGCGCGCCGGCTACGAGCTGGTGCCGAGCGAGAAAACCGATTTCGTCTACTTCGGCGCCGGCGTGCTGGTGGGGTTGCTGATCGGCCTGCTGGTGGTGCGGATCGGCGATATCCCGCTCACGCTGGGCTCGGGCGGCGGCGCGCTGCTGTCCGGTCTGGTGTTCGGCTGGGCGCGCTCCAAGCATCCGATGTACGGCGCCATGCCGACTGCCGCGTGCCAGCTGTTGAAGGACTTCGGCCTGGCCGCCTTCGTGGCCATCGTCGGCATCAACTCGGGCCTCCAGGCCGTACACACATTGCGCGACAGCGGGCTGACCATCTTCCTGCTCGGCGCCGTGGTCACCCTGCTGCCGCTGTTCCTGACCATGCTGTTCGGCCGCTATGTGCTGCGCTACGACAACGCCGCGCTGCTGGCTGGCGCGCTGTCTGGCTCGCGCAGCGCCAACCCGGCCTTCGGCGGCATTCTGGACAAGGCGGAAAGCCCGGTGCCCACCGTGCCGTTCGCCATCACCTACGCGCTGGCCAACGTGCTGCTGACCCTGCTGGGTCCGCTCGTGGTCGGACTGGTCTGATTTCCTGAAGGAGCGATTGATGAGCAAACCGGATCTTGCAAAACTCTCCAGCCTCTCGCCGTTCGAACTCAAGGACGAACTGATCCAGCTGGCCAGCGGCGACGCCAACCGCCTGATGCTCAACGCAGGGCGCGGCAATCCGAACTTCCTGGCCACCGTGCCGCGCCATGGCTTCTGGCAGCTTGGGCTGTTCGCCATGCGCGAGTCGGAGCGGTCGTTCTCGTACATGCCCGAGGGCGTGGGCGGCTTTCCGCGGCGGGCCGGCATCGAGGAACGCTTCGACCTGTTCGCGCGCGAATTCGAGGATGTGCCCGGGGTGAAGTTCCTGGCCGGCGCGGTGTCCTACGTGCGCGACCAGCTCGGCCTGAACGCCGGGGATGTGCGAAGGCATCCTGGCCTGCAACTACCCCGTGCCGGACCGCATGCTGAAGCTGTCCGAGGTCGTCGTCGGCCAGTACATCCGCAAGGAGATGATCGGCAGCCATCCGTTCATCGGTGAGTTCGACCTGTTCGCGGTGGAAGGCGGCACGGCTGCCATGACCTACCTGTTCAATTCGTTCCGCGAGAACCACCTGATCAAGGCCGGCGACACCATCGCGCTGGGCATGCCGATCTTCACGCCGTACATCGAGATCCCCGAGCTGAACGACTACCAGCTGGTGGAGTTGATGGTCGATGCCGACCCGAAGGCTGGCTGGCAGTACTCGAAACAGGAGCTGGACAAGCTGCGCGACCCCAAGGTCAAGGCGTTCTTCCTGGTCAACCCGAGCAACCCGCCGTCCGTGCGGATGAGCGACGAGAGCCTGGAGTACCTGGCCTCCATCGTCGAGTCCCGCCCGGACCTGATCATCCTCACGGATGATGTGTACGGCACCTTTGCAGATAACTTCGTCTCGCTGTTCGCGCTCTGCCCGCGCAACACCATCCTGGTCTATTCGTTCTCGAAGTATTTCGGCGCCACGGGCTGGCGGCTGGGCGTGATTGCCACGCACCGCGAGAACATCTTCGACGAGCAGCTGGCCAAGCTGCCGGAGGCGCAGCGCAAGGCACTGCACAAGCGCTACAACTCCATCACCACCACACCGGACCAGCTCAAGTTCATCGACCGCATCGTGGCGGACAGCCGCACCGTGGCGCTGAACCACACGGCGGGGCTCTCCACGCCGCAGCAGGTGCAGATGGTGCTGTTCTCGCTGTTCTCGCTGATGGACACGCCGGACGCCTACAAGCAGGCCATGAAGCGGCTGATCCGCAACCGCAAGGCCGCCCTGTTCCGCGAGATCGGCATCGCGCCGGATAACGCCGACGATCCGAATGCGGTGGATTACTACACGCTACTGGACATCGAGCAGCTCGGCGGCAAGGCCATCGGGCCCGAGTTCGTGAAGTGGGTGCTGGACTCGGCCGAGCCCGTGGAATTGCTGTTCCGCCTGGCGGAGGAAGCTGGCGTGGTGCTGCTGCCGGGCCGGGGCTTCGGCACGCGCCACCCGTCTGGCCGGGTGTCGCTGGCGAACCTGAACGAATCGGACTACGTGAAGATCGGCCGCTCGATCCGGAAACTGTTCGAGGAATACGTCAAACGGTACAACGAGGCGACCGGCAACAAGGCCGATGCGAAGGTGACGAAGAAGTAGAGGGAATGGGCGGGGGATTGCCCCGCCCATTCCCTCCGGCGAAGCGCCCTACTCGCTCTTCGCTTTGCAGCATCGATTCGGGCACCCCGGCCCAAATTCTATGGCTACCGACGAATCGGTGGCGCCGCTGTAGTCCCGCCCTGTCGGATTCAGGCGCACCGTCGCCCCGCCGTAGACGATGGTCTTCGGCTCCTCGCCCATGCTGACAAGGAAATCCTTTATCCAGTCGGCGCGCCGCTCCGCAATGGCCTCGGATGCTCCCCGTTCCTTGATATAGCTCACCAGGATGAACAGATCGCGTTTTGGGTAGCTGCGCTGCATCTCCGCAACCCAGGCACCTAGCCTGCCAGCCTCCGCGCCGGCTAACTGATCGGCCTCGGTGGAAAACCACGCGTTAAACTGCTCGCCCGGCTTGCATGCCAATGCGACGGCGCTACCGCATACCAACACCGAAGCTATCAGGGATCGGGCCATGCACGACAACATACCCCGCCACGTTGTCTGCGTTCGTGATGCATGCGGGATGCCTGGCGCGCGCAAGCGCGAGGGAGCTTCATTGGTCATGTTCGGGCCGATCAGCGTGACATGATCTGCCGACGCCGTCGCGGTGTCCCTATGGTTGGCCTTGTGCTGGCTTTGTGCTGGCTTTGTGCTGGCTTGACGTCGACCGATGTCAAGGTGAGGGCGTTACCAGGACGCCCGTGATACGTCTCGTCGATGGCTTCGCAGGAGGCCCGGACGAAGTCCGGTTGACAGTGCCGCGGGCAGTACGTGACGAACACGTAGAGAGGTGGATCCGTATGCAGGATGTGCCTGCATGGCCTTGCATTCGGCGCGTCGTTTTGCTTCACCTTACGTCTCCCTTTCTGGCAGAAGCCAAAAGGCTGACGTAATGCGATCACCAACGTCTATAGCAATTCTCTTGAATGCGACCGAACCAATGGAATCGCTCGGGGCGACTTCCTCATTGCAATGGGAATGCAATCCTCCCCGAGCGATAGTGGCTTAACGCGCTTCCACAAACCCCAGCGCGGTCTCCAGCATCTGCCGGATGGCGGGCTGGATGGCGCCGGCCTTGGACGGGTCGTAGGCGAACGGGTAGACCTCTTCCATGTACGACGACTGCGTCAGCTCCAGCTGGATCGCGTGCACGCCGTTGGCCGGGTCGCCGTACTGGCGCGTGATGTAGCCACCCTTGAAGCGGCCATTGAGCACGGCGGTGTGCGCCGGCACCGCGCTGGCAATCGCCAGCACATCGGCCGCCAGGCCCTTGTCACAGCTGGCGCCGTCCGCCGAACCGAGGTTGAAGTCGGTCAGCTTGCCTTCGAAGAAGCGCGGCAGCACCGAGCGGATCGAGTGGGCGTCCCACAGGGCGATGGTGCCGTGCTCGGTCTTCAGGCGCTTCAGTTCGTCCTGCAGGGCGGCGTGGTACGGATGCCAGATCGCGTCGCGGCGCTGGGCGATCTCGGCGTCGTCGGGGCCGTTCGAGCCATCGGCGTAGATCGGCGTCTTGTCGAAGGTGTCGACCGGGCACAGGCCTGTGGTGTCCTGGCCCGGGTACAGGTTGGCATTGTCTGGCGGGCGGTTCAGGTCCACCACGTAGCGCGAATGGGTGGCCATCAGCACGGAGGCGCCCAGCTCGCGCGCGAATGCGTAGAGCCGGTCCATGTGCCAGTCGGTATCGGGCACGGTGCGCGCCTCGGCCGTGAGGCGGGCGGCCAGCGGCGCGGGCAGGTACGTGCCGACGTGCGGCATCGACACCAGCAGCGGGCGCGTACCGCGATGCAGGGTGAAAGCGGGGGTATCGGTGGAGAAAGACATCGTGATCCAGGGGGCTGCTTCAGGGAATCAGTCGGCCAGCAGGCCGGCGCGCGTGGCGGCGAACAACCGGGCTGCCTCCGCCTGTTGCGGATGCGACCCATGCTGCACCCGGCGGATGCCGGCGGTGCGGACCTCCGCTAGTGTCTCATGCCCGTGGCTGGCGAACACGTGGGTCGCCAGCGCGCGTGGGCCGTCCAGCCCCGCCAGCGTGGCGTGGGCACCGTCCAGCACCAGGAAATCGGCCTGCTGGCCCACCGCCAGCCCGGCTACGGGGCGCGCCGCCGCGCGGGC
The DNA here is from genome assembly GCF_052115685.1 of Cupriavidus sp. 2KB_3. Taxonomy (NCBI): domain Bacteria; kingdom Pseudomonadati; phylum Pseudomonadota; class Betaproteobacteria; order Burkholderiales; family Burkholderiaceae; genus Cupriavidus; species Cupriavidus sp. 2KB_3. Next base: position 65,325 of record NZ_JBFRHD010000010.1, on the reverse strand, counting down.
GCCGCCTGCCACGGCTTCGAGCCAGAGCCGGTCCGCCACCTGGGCATGCCGCGCGGAGGCCAGCACGTTGCGCCGTTGCAGCCCCAGCCGCTGGCCGTATTCGAAGGTTCGCAGTTCTTCGGCCACACTGACGCTCGCGTGGCTGTCCGAGCCGATGCCCCACGCGCCGTGCTGGGCGAGGTAGGGCGCGGCGTCGAACACGCCGTCGCCCAGATTGGCCTCGGTAGTCGGGCAGATGCCGGCCACCGCGCCGCTGTGGGCCAGCCGCCGGCGCTCGTCCCAATCCATATGCGTGGCGTGGATCAGGCACCAGCGCGCATCGACCGGCGCGTGATCGAGCAGCCACTCCACCGGCCGCACGCCGCACCAGGCCAGACAGTCATCCACCTCCTTCTGCTGTTCGGCGATGTGGATATGCACCGGCGCGGTGGCGTCCATCGCGTGCAGCCCGGCCACGGCGCGGGCCAGGCTCTCGGGCGGCACCGCGCGTAGCGAGTGCGGCGCCAGCCCGAGCCGCGCGCCGTGCTCGGCGCAGGCCGGGGCAAGGTCGCCGAGCAGCGCCAGCATGGCATCCGTCCCGTGCAGGAAGCGCCGCTGGTCCGCCTGCGCCGGTTTGCCGCCGAAGCCGGCGGTCTGGTACAGCACCGGCAGCAGCGTCATGCCGATGCCGGCCCGGCGCGCCGCGCGCAGCAGCCGCAGCGACATCTCGGCGGGCGTGGCGTACGGCTGGCCGTCCGGATCATGATGGACGTAATGGAATTCGCAGACGCTGGTATAGCCGGCGCGCAGCATCTCTATATAGAGCTGGGTGGCAATGGCCTCGAGCGCGTCCGGCGAAAGCCGCAGCGCGAAGCGGTACATCAGCGTGCGCCAGCTCCAGAACGAGTCCCCGCCGGCCGGGTCTTCGTCCGCCGTGATGCTGCGGTACTCGGTCAGCCCGGCAAAGCCGCGCTGGAATGCGTGCGAATGGAGGTTGGGCATGCCCGGCAGCACCGGGCCAGCCGCGTGCTCGTCCCCCGGGGCGGCGGCGGCGTCGGGCGTGACCTCGGTCAACCGGCCCTGCGCATCCCAACCCAGGCGGACGTTGCGCGCCCAGCCTTCGGGCAGGAGGGCCGATGGCGCGAACAGGTGGCCGGCGCTCATGCCGTGACTCCCGCGCCGGTCCCGGCTGGATAGATTCGTCCCTGCCGCACCACGGCCGCGCAGGGATTGCGGCCAAACCAGTACGCCAGCTCGGCCGGCGTGGCCACCTGCCACAGCACGAAGTCCGCCACGCGCCCGGCGGCGAGCGTGCCGTGCCGGTCCGCCGCGCCCAGCGCGTGCGCCGCGTGGGTGGTTACCCCGGCCAGCACCTCGGGCACGGTCATGCGGAACAGCGTGCAGGCCATGTTCATCATCAGCAGCAGCGAGGTGGTGGGCGAGGTGCCCGGGTTATGGTCAGTCGCCAGCGCAATCCGCACGCCGTGCTCGCGCAGCAGCGCCAGCGGCGGCAGGTGGGTATCACGCAGGAAGTAGTAGGCGCCCGGCAGCAGCACGGCCACCGTGCCGGCAGCCGCCATGGCGCGCACGCCGGCCTCGTCCAGATGTTCGAGATGGTCGGCGGACAGCGCTTGATGGCTGGCCGCCAGCGCCGCGCCGCCCAGGTTGCTCAGCTGCTCGGCATGGAGCTTGACGGGCAGGCCGTGCCGCTTGGCGGCCTTGAACACGCGCGAGGTCTGCGCGGGCGAGAAGCCGATGCCCTCGCAGAACGCGTCCACGGCATCGACCAGCCCTTCCGCGGCCAGCGCCGGCAGCATGGTGTCGCAGACCAGATCGATATAGTCATCCGCCCGGCCCGCATACTCGGGCGGCAGCGCGTGCGCGCCCAGGAAGGTGGTGTGGACGGTGACGCCGAAGGCCGTGCCGAGCCGGCGCGCCACGCGCAACTGCTTGCGCTCGGCGTCCAGCGAGAGCCCGTAACCGGACTTGATCTCGATGGCGGTCACGCCTTCGGCCAAGAGCGGCCGCAGCCGCCCGGCGGCCTGGGCGAACAGCGTGTCCTCGTCGGCCTCGCGCGTGGCGCGTACCGTGGAGACGATGCCGCCGCCGGCCCGGGCGATCTCCTCGTAGCTGGCACCGGCCAGCCGCATCGCGAACTCGTCGGCACGCTGGCCGCCATAGACCAGATGGGTATGGCAATCGACCAGGCCGGGGGTGATCCACGCCCCGCCGGCGTCGTGGCGCGGCAGGTGGCGATAACTGTCCGGCAGCGCCGCGTGGGCGCCGAGCCAGACGATGCGGCCATCGGCCACGACGATGGCGCCATCGCGCAGCGCCGTGTCCTGCCCGGGCTCGGGCAGCAGGTGGCAGTGGTGCCAGACGCCATCGGCGGACGGCGCGTGGGAAATCGTCATTGAGCAGGCTCCATTTGCAGCAATACGCGCAGGCACAGCGCGGAGATTTCGGCGGGGGCCAGCGCCAGCCGGCCCGATGCACCGCCAGCCCCGGCGGACACCAGCAGGCCCTCGCCATCCCGCAGCGACAGGCCATCGGCACTGCGCCATTCGCCCCGGATCACGAACACCATCACGGCATCGTTGCCGGTTTCCACCGCGAACGGCTGGCGCTGCAGGGCCACGTCGGCGTGGCACACCCCGCGCCGCGCCATCACGTTGAAGTCGCGCGTGGGGCCCTCCACCAGCGTGGCGTGCACGGCCGTATCGCCGGCAAACCCGAATGGCTCGCCGATGGCCGTGAGCTTGTGGCAGAACGAATCGTCGTGGGCCTGCAGATGCACGCCAGCGCCTTCCAGCAGCGCGATCTGGCGGTCGATGCCGGGAAAGGCCGAGAACGGCCCATCGGCAACGATGTCCGCCACGCTCACGCGCCACGCGAAGGCGTCCATGCCCGCGCCCGGCGGCCACACGGCAATTTCGCGCGTGGTGCCGCCGCCGTTCTTCCACGGCGTGGGGGCAATGGCGTCGAGGGCAAACCGCTTAACACCCGGCTCCAGTTCCTTCATGCTCGCTTCAACCTTTCAAGCGTTCAACCCTTCAACCTTTTACCATCGGCAGGTCCAGGCCCTTCTCCCGGGCGCAGGCGATGGCGCTCTCGTAACCGGCATCGGCATGACGCATGACGCCCGTGGCCGGATCATTCCAGAGTACACGTTCGATGCGCTTCGCGGCGGCGTCCGTGCCATCGCAGACGATCACCACGCCGGCATGCTGCGAGAAGCCCATGCCCACCCCGCCGCCATGGTGCAGACTGACCCAGGTGGCGCCGCCGGCAGTGTTCAGCAGCGCGTTGAGCAGCGGCCAGTCTGACACGGCGTCGGAACCGTCGCGCATGGCCTCGGTCTCGCGGTTCGGCGAGGCCACCGAGCCGCAGTCGAGGTGATCGCGCCCGATCACGATAGGCGCCTTGAGTTCGCCCGACTTCACCATCTCGTTGAACGCCAGCCCGGCGCGATGGCGCTCGTCCAAACCCACCCAGCAGATCCGCGCCGGCAGGCCCTGGAAGGCGATGCGGTCACGCGCCATGTCCAGCCAGCGGTGCAGGTGCTTGTCCTCGGGGAACAGCTCATTCATCTTGGCGTCGGTCTTGTAGATGTCCTCGGGGTCGCCCGAGAGCGCCACCCAGCGGAACGGCCCCTTGCCGCGGCAGAACAGCGGGCGGATATAGGCCGGCACGAAGCCCGGGAAATCGAACGCGTTCTTCACGCCTTCGTCGAAGGCCACCTGGCGGATGTTGTTGCCGTAGTCCAGGGTCGGCACGCCCATCTCCTTGAAGGCCAGCATCGCCTTCACATGCTTGACGATGGACGCGCGCGCGGCGGCTTCCACCGCCTTCGGGTCGCGCTGGCGCAGGTCTTCCCACTGCGCCACGGTCCAGCCCTCGGGCAGGTAGCCGTTGACGAGGTCGTGGGCCGAAGTCTGGTCGGTGACGATGTCCGGCCGCATGCCGCCGGCCTGGGCGCGGCGCGCCAGTTCCGGCACGATCTCTGCCGCGTTGCCGAGCAGGCCCACCGAGATGGCTTCCTTCTTCGCGGTGGCTTCGGCGATCATGGCCAGCGCCTCGTCCAGCGTGGTGGCCTTCTTGTCCACATAGCGCGTGCGCAGGCGGAAGTCGATGCGCGACTCCTGGCACTCGATGGCCAGCACGCAGGCCCCGGCCAGCACGCCAGCCAGCGGCTGCGCGCCGCCCATGCCACCCAGCCCGGCCGTCAGGATCCACTTGCCGGCGAGGTCGCCACCGAAGTGCTGGTTGCCGGCCTCGACAAAGGTCTCGAAGGTGCCCTGCACAATGCCCTGCGTGCCGATATAGATCCACGAGCCGGCGGTCATCTGGCCGTACATCATCAGTCCGGCGCGGTCCAGTTCATTGAACTTGTCCCAGTTGGCCCAGTGCGGCACGAGGTTGGAGTTGGCGATCAGCACGCGCGGCGCGTCCGCGTGCGTGCGGAAGATGCCCACCGGCTTGCCCGACTGCACCAGCAGCGATTCGTCCTCGCCCAGGCGGCGCAGGCTGTCCAGGATGGCGTCGAAGCATTCCCAGTTACGCGCGGCCTTGCCGATGCCGCCGTAGACCACCAGGTCCTGCGGGCGCTCGGCCACATCGGGGTCGAGGTTGTTCTGGATCATCCGGTAGGCGGCCTCGATCAGCCAGTTCTTGCAATGCAGCTGGCTGCCGTGCGGTGCGCGGATCTCGCGCTGGCCGCGCTGGGGAGTGTCGAATTGGCGTTCGTTAGCGTTCATGGTCGGGGGCTCCGTGCTGGGAGATTCGAATTTGTCAGATAGGGATCGACGGCTGGTATCAGCCGGCATTGGTCGGCAGGATCGCGCGCACGGCCTCGGGCCAGCCGGCCCCGGCATCGCCCTGCACGACCCATTGCTTCATGGCCTCGATGTCGGGCGCGAGGTAGCGGTCACCTTCGACAAAGTCCACGCGGGCGCGGATGCGCGCCAGTTCCTGCTCCACCAGCGGCGACGACTTCAGCGGCCGGTGGAATTCGATGCCCTGCGCGGCAGCCATCGCCTCGATGCCGACGATCACCGCCGTGTTGGCGGCCATCTCGCCAAGCCGGCGCGCGCCGTAGGTGGCCATCGACACATGGTCTTCCTGGTTGGCGGAGGTGGGCAGGCTGTCCACGCTGGACGGATGCGAGAGCGACTTGTTCTCTGAGGCGAGTGCCGCTGCCGTCACCTGCGCGATCATGAAACCGGAGTGCAGGCCGCCATCGCGCACCAGGAACGGCGGCAGGCCGGACAGCCCGGTATCGAGCAGCAGCGCCAGCCGGCGTTCGGAAATCGCGCCAATCTCGGCGATGGCCAGCGCGAGGATGTCGGCGGCGAAGGCCACCGGCTCGGCGTGGAAGTTGCCGCCCGAGACCACGTCGCCCTGTTCGGGGAAGACCAGCGGGTTGTCCGACGCCGCGTTGGCCTCGATGCGCAGGATGCGCGCGGCATGGGTCAGGTTGTCCAGGCAGGCGCCCATCACCTGCGGCTGGCAGCGGATCGAGTACGGGTCCTGCACGCGGCCGCAGCCCTTGTGGGAATCGACGATCTCGCTGCCGTCGAGCATCGCCCGCACGGCGCCGGCCACCTCGATCTGGCCGACCTGGCCCCGCGCGGCGTGGATGCGCGCATCGAACGGCTTGACCGAGCCCTTGATGGCTTCGAGCGAGAGCGCCCCGGCCACCAGCCCGGCCGCGAAGGCGTCCTCGGCGGCGAACAGGCCGGCCAGCGCCAGCGCGGTGGACACCTGCGTGCCGTTGAGCAGCGCCAGCCCTTCCTTGGGGCCGAGCGCGAAGGTCTCCAGCCCGGCGTGGGCCAGCCCTTGCGCCGCCGGCACGCGGCGGCCATCGAGATAAACATCGCCCACGCCGATCAGCGTGCACGACATATGCGCGAGCGGGGCGAGGTCGCCGCTGGCGCCCACCGAGCCCTTGGCCGGGATACACGGCGTGACGCCGTGGTTGGCCAGCGCCAGCAGCGCCTCGATCACGGCCGGGCGCACGCCCGAATGGCCGCGCGCGAGGCTGATGGCCTTCATCGCCAGGATCACGCGCACGGTGTCCGCCGCGAGGTCCGGGCCGGTGCCCACGCTGTGGGAGAGCACGAGATTGCGTTGCAGCTCGGCCAGCTTGTCATGCGGAATGCGCGACTGGGCCAGCTTGCCGAAGCCGGTGTTGATGCCGTAGACCACGGCGTCGGCGTCGATGATGTCCTGCACGGTGGCCTGCGCCGCGCGCACGCCGGCCCAGGCCGCGTCCGCCATCGCCAGGCGCACTTCGCCCCGGTAGATGCGGCGCAAGTCGGCCAGGGAGACGTGGCCGGGGTCCAGCGTCAGTACGGGGCGGGAATCGAGGCGGGAATCAGAAATGGCTGTCATGTGCTGCATCGTCCTGTTGGATCTTTTGAGAATCGGCTCAAACGAGGTCAAAATCAGTTGTATGAGCCTGTCTATACAGGTTAGTCGAAAATGGGGGCCGAAGGCCAGCACTAACTGGCCTCAGCTACTCAGTTTTAGCCGAAGGCCGGATTACCGTCGGCGCGGAAGCGGCTGCCGAGGCGATAGCGGTTGCCCGGGTGCAGGCAGCGCACGAACGTGACCGGCACACCATTCGTCCACGTGCGCCGCGTGAGCAGCAGGCACGGCTGGGTCGGCGGCATTTCCAGTAGCGCGGCCTGCTCCGGGGTGGCGGCAATCGCATCGACCACGTGTTCCACCTGATCGTAAGGCACGTTGCGCAGCAGGTATTCGCCCGGCTGCGTATCGCGGAAATCCTGGGTGATGAAGTCCGGCGCCACGCGCGGATTGACGTAGCGGTCTTCCAGCTGCACCGGCACGCCGTCCTCGCGATGCACGCAGACCGAGTGATAGACCGACTCGCCGGTGCGCAGCTCGAGCGCCGCCGCCACCTCGATCGACGCCGAGACGCGCTCCACCAGGATCACATCGCACGCATAGTCGTGGCCGCGCATGCGGATCTCGTCCTGCAGGTTGACCACCGACAGCAGGGTCGATTGCGGCTTGTGCTCCGCCACGAAGGTGCCCACGCCGGCCACGCGCACCACCCTGCCCTGCTCCGACAGTTCGCGCAGCGCCCGGTTGACGGTCATGCGCGAGACCGAGAAGCGGGTCACCAGCTCCTGCTCCGACGGCACGCGGTCTCCCGGCTGCCACGCGCCGCTCTGGATCTGGCGGGCGATGTACTCCTTCACCTGCTGGTAGAGCGCGGAAGGGGCCGAAGGGGCCGAAGGCGTGGCGGGGTTGGCGGGGGTGGAGCCGGCAGCGGGGTGATTCATGGCGGTCAGTGCTCGGCCGCGGCCATGGCCTCGGCACGAATTTCCTCGGTCAGCCGCGCCTTCAGCGCGGAGAACTCGGGCGAAGTCTTGATCGTGTAATGGCGCGGATGGGGGAAATCCACCGCGATCTCGCTCTTGATCCGACCCGGCCTGGCGGAAAACACCGCCACGCGGTTGGCCATGAAGATGGCCTCGTCGATATCGTGCGTGACGAATAATACCGTTTTGCGCGCAGACTCCCAGATGCCCAGCAGCAGTTCCTGCATCAGCACGCGGGTCTGGTTGTCCAGCGCACCGAACGGCTCGTCGAGCAGCAGGATCTTGGGGTCGTTGGCCAGCGCCCGCGCAATCGCCGTGCGCTGCTGCATGCCGCCCGAGAGCTGCTTCGGATAATGGTGCTCGAAGCCGCGCAGCCCCACGCGGGCGATGAAGAAGTCGCTCCGTTCTTTCTGGTCCGCCGCGCTCATGCCGCGCTCGCGCAGGCCAAAGCGCACGTTCTGCTCGATGGTCAGCCACGGAAAGAGCGTGTACGACTGGAACACCATGCCGCGATCGGCGCCCGGGCCGGCCACCGGCTGGCCGTCGAGCAGCACGCGCCCGCCCGAAGGCGTGTCCAGCCCCGCCACGATGCGCAGCAGGGTGGACTTGCCGCAGCCCGAGGGGCCGAGGATGGTCACGAAGTCGTTGTCGCGCACGTCGAAGTCCACCGGCAGCAGCGCCTGCGTGACGCCACCGCGCGGATTCGAAAAAGTACGAGAAACCTGCTGGATCGACAGCGCGCTCATTTGATCGAACTCCACGGAAACAGGCGCTGGTTGGCCAGCTTGAAGACAAGGTCGGACACCAGCCCGATGCAGCCGATGACGATGATCCCGAAGATGATCTGGCCGGTGTTGAGCAGCGCCTGGCTGTCCGTGATCATGTGGCCGATGCCTGACGACGAGCCGATCAGCTCGGCCACGATCACATAGGTCCAGGCCCAGCCCAGCACCAGCCGCAGGATCTCGGCAATCTCCGGCGCCGCGCCCGGAATCAGCACGCGCCGGACGATGCCGCGCGGCGTGGCGCCGAGCGTGTAGGCCGCCTCCACCAGATCCTTGCGGGCCCCGCCCACCGTCACCGCCACCATCAGCACAATCTGAAAGAACGAGCCGATGAAGATCACCAGCAGCTTCTGCGTCTCGCCGATGCCGGCCCAGAGAATCAGCAGCGGGATAAAGGCCGAGGCTGGCAGGTAGCGGCAAAACGAGACGAAGGGCTCGAAGAATGCCTCCGCCGCCTTGTACGCGCCCATGAAGATGCCGAGCGGCACGGCCAGCACGGCGGCCAGCACGAAGCCGCCCACCACGCGCCACACCGTCATGCCGATGTCGCCGAGGAAGTTGTATTGCGTGAACAGGGTCACGCCTTCGCGCGCCATGGTCAGCGGATCGGCCAGGAAGGTACGCGGCACGAAGCCGCCCAGCGTGACCGCCGCCCACAGCGCGAAGAAGACCGCGAAGAACGACAGGCCGAGCAGCCAGCGCGCGTGGCCGCCCACCGGCACCAGCGGCGACAGCCACGGATGGCGGCGGCGCGGGGCGGTGTCGTCGCCGGCGCCGCTTGCACTGGTGGCCGGCGCGGGCATGCGGCCGGCGGGCGTGGAAACCTGGGTCACCTGAGTCATGGCGGCCTCCGGCTTACTTGAGGAATCGGGCGTCATAGAGCGTGGTCACGTCCGGCGCCTGGCGGATCACGCCAATATCGAGCAGCACGGCCGCGGCCTCCTTGCTGAAGCTGGCCAGCTCGCCCGCGAAGAAGGTGCGATTGGCTTCCTTGTCCTGCCAGCGCAGGTAGGCCGACGACTTGGCGAACTGCTCGCCGGTCTGCTTGACCGCCGCGCCCATGATCTCGTTCGACTTGGCCGGATCCTTGCGAATCATCTCAAGGGCCTCGAAGTAGCTGTCCACCAGCGCCTGGGCGGCCTTCGGGTTGTCCTTTAGCCATTTCGGCGCGCAGCCGAGCGTGTCGGTCACCATCGGGTAGTCGAGCGTGGTGGCGAGGATCTTGCCCTTGTCGGGATTGGCGCGCACCGTCGACAGATACGGCTCGTAGGTCATCGCACCATCGTTCTGGCCGGCCACGAAGGCCTGCGCGGCGGCCTGCGGGGACAGCGTGGTCAGCTTCACGTCCTTGAGCGTCATGCCGTTCTTCTTGAGCATCCACGCCAGCCCGAAATACGGCGCGGTGCCCGGCGCATCCACGCCGATGGTCTTGCCCTTGAGGTCCGCGAACGACTTCACATCCCCGCGCACGGCCAGGCCGTCCGCGCCATAGGACTTGTCCAATTGCACGATCTGCGTGATCGGCACGCCGTTGGCGTTCCACGCCACATGGGTCTCCACCGTGGTGGCCGCGCACTGGATCGCGCCCGAGGCCAGCGCCAGGTGGCGGTCCTTCTGCGGAATCATCTTGATGTCCACGTCCACGCCGTTCTTCTTGAAGATGCCGGCCTTGTCGGCGAGCGTGAGCGGGGCGAAGCCGGTCCAGCCGCTCATGCCGAGGGTCACGGGCGTGTTCTGCGCGTGGGCCGGGGCGGCGAGCGTGGTGACGAGGGATGCGAGGGCGATGGCGGCGAGCGTTGCGCGGCGGTGCAGGGTCATGCTGTCGGCTCCTTTGTGGTCGGGCAAATGGTGCTATGCCTGTCTATACAAGTCAACGAAGGGTTTGCACTAGGCAAGGCCCCGAAAAAGCGCCGGATACGCCTTGTATCGCACCGATATGGGGTGTTTGTGCACAATCCTGTATAGACAGCAGCACCGCGGCGACATGGATCGCAAGCGGTGTGCCAGGGGAGCCTCAAACCCGGTCAGGCCGGGTCAGGCGTCAAAGAAGTCCGTGACGGTGGGATAGCGCAGCCGCAGCCGTAACTCGCGCTTGAGCCGGCCGTTGTCGAGCCGACGCGACTCGCTCATGAAGCTCAGCAGTGCCGGCTCTATCACCTCATGCGCCTGCTGGCGGGTGATGCGCGGCGGCCGGGGCAGGCCCCGGCGGTCCGCCACGAGGTCGAAGTAATCGGCCATGCGCAGCTCGGTGTCGTCGCTGGCGTGCACCACGCGCTGGGGCCGGCCGCGCCAGAGCGCCGCGATCATGGTGCGGGCGAGGTCGTCGGCGTGGATATGGCTGGTGTAGACGTCGTCCTGCGGCGCCAGCGCCGGCGTGCGCTTGTGCAGCCGGGCCACGGGCAGGCGATCCGCCGCGTAGATGCCCGGAATGCGGACGATGCTGGCGCGCCAGCCCGCATCGCGCCCGAAATGGCGCACGGCGGACTCGGCCGCCACGCGCCGGCGCGCCCGGGGCGTCTGCGGACGCACCGCGTGGAATTCCTGGACGCGGGCGCCGCCCCGGTCGCCGTAGACGCCGGTCGTGCTGGCATAGACGAAGACGCCGGCAGACTGGTGCCGGGCCGCCGCCTCAAACGCGCGGTGCCAGCCCCGCTCGGGTAGAATGGCGGCCTCGCTGGCGGCGTGGGCAGCCATGCGCCCGGACCGGGCGCGGCGCCATGCCGTGCGGCGCAACGCAGCCAGCAAGGCACGTGTGCGCGGATCGCCGCTCCCCTGTGCGGGCGGCGGGGCCAGGTCGATGACCCGGTCCGCCAGTCCGCGCAGCCGTGCCAGCGTGGTCGGCCGGTCCAGATCGGCCACCAGCGGCACCGCGCCCGCGGCGCGCAACTCGGCCCGCCGGGCCGGCTGCGACGTCACGGCGAACACGCGCATGCGTGCCGCCAGCAGGCGCAGCACACGCGAACCGACATCACCGCAGCCCACGATCAGCAGGCGCGGACGGCCCAGGCGGCGACCCGCCCGGGAGTAAGACAATGCCGCATGCGGCGACAGAATTTGGCTCATAGACCTGATTATGGCTTATCAAGTAACCGTCATGCCCAGCGGCCACAAGTTCGAGGTGGCTGCCGATGAAACCATCCTCGGCGCGGCCCTGCGCCACAGCATCGGCCTGCCCTACGGCTGCAAGAACGGCGCCTGCGGCTCCTGCAAGGGCCGCGTGGTCGAAGGCAGCTTCGTCCAGGGCGACCATGCCGCCTCGGCGCTGACGGCCCAGGAAAAGACCGAAGGCCGCGCGCTGTTCTGCTGCACCAACGCCACCTCGGATATCACCATCGAGTGCCGGGAAGTGCACGGCGCCGGCGACATCCCCATCAAGAAGATTCCCTGCCGCGTGAGCACGCTGGAGCGCCTGGCGGACGACGTGATCGCCATCCGCCTGCAACTGCCCGCCACCGAGCGCATGCAGTACCTGGCCGGCCAGTACGTGGAATTCCTGCTGCGGGACGGCAAGCGCCGCAGCTATTCCATCGCCACGCCGCCGCACGAGGAAGGCCCGATCGAGCTGCACATCCGCCATATGCCCGGCGGCGCATTCACCGACTACGTGTTCGGCGCCAAGGAAGGCGCCCCGGCCATGAAGGAACGCGACATCCTGCGCTTCGAAGGCCCGCTGGGCAGCTTCTTCCTGCGCGAGGACTCGGACAAGCCGATCATCCTGCTGGCCTCCGGCACCGGCTTCGCGCCGATCAAGGCCATCGTCGAGCATGCCGCCTATACCGGCATCGACCGCAAGATGACGCTGTACTGGGGCGGCCGCCGCCCGGCCGACCTGTACATGCACGCGCTGTGCGAGCAGTGGGCGCGCGACCTGCCAAACTTCCAGTACGTGCCGGTGATCTCCAACGCCCAGGCCGAGGACAACTGGGCGGGCCGCACCGGCTTCGTGCACCAGGCCGTGATCGACGATCATCCGGACCTGTCCGGCCACGAGGTCTACGCCTGCGGCGCCCCGGTGATGGTCAACGCGGCCCGCACGGATTTCACCGCCCAGTGCCAGCTGCACGAGGACGCGTTCTTCGCCGATTCGTTCACGTCCGAGGCCGACATGCACCCGGCCGGGGCCGCCTGACCGCCCCCCGCCGTTCCGTCGACACAACAATGCCACCCGGGTCTGCCAGACTTTCCGCAATTGGTTTTGACACCCGGGTGCATGCGCCTTATATTGGCCGACATGAACACGATCATGCTCCGACGCCGCGCACGTACGTCGCTCCCTCCCAGGGTGCCTCGCGGCTGACCGTCCATCGTATCTGTTCAGGTCAACAAGCCACGGGCAACCCCCGTGGCTTTTTGTTTTTGCCGGTCTGATCCTCTCACCCCTTACTCGCCGAACCCAGGAGTCCGCCATGGCATTTGCCGATTTTCCCGTCCAATCCCTGATGTACATCACCAACCGCCCCGAGCTGATCTTCACCGAAGGCAAGGGTTCCTGGCTGACGGACCACAACGGCAAGCGATACCTGGACTTCGTGCAGGGCTGGGCGGTGAACAGCCTGGGCCATTCGAACGAAGGCATGATCGAGGCGCTGGAAAAGCAGGCCCGCAAGCTGCTGAACCCGAGCCCGGCCTTCTACAACGAGCCGATGCTGGTGCTCTCCAAGCAGCTCACCGACAACAGCTGCTTCGACAAGGTCTTCTTCGCCAACAGCGGCGCCGAGGCCAACGAAGGCGCCATCAAGCTGGCGCGCAAATGGGGGCGCAAGCACAAGAACGGCGCGTACGAGATCATCACCATGGACCACAGCTTCCATGGCCGCACGCTGGCCACCATGAGCGCGTCGGGCAAGGCCGGCTGGGACACCATCTTCGCGCCGCAGGTGCCGGGCTTCCCGAAGGCGGAGCTGAACAACCTGGCCTCGGTGGAGGCCCTGATCACCGACAAGACCGTCGGCATCATGCTGGAGCCGGTGCAGGGCGAAGGCGGCGTGATTCCCGCCACGCGCGAGTTCATGCAGGGCCTGCGCGCGCTGGCGGACAAGCACAAGCTGCTGTTCATCGTCGATGAAGTGCAGACCGGCTGCGGCCGCTGCGGCACGCTGTTCGCCTACGAGCTGTCGGGCGTGGAGCCGGACATCATGACGCTGGGCAAGGGCATCGGCGGCGGCGTGCCGCTCTCCGCCCTGCTCTGCAAGGCCGAGGTGGCCAGCTTCGAGGCCGGCGACCAGGGCGGCACTTACAACGGCAACCCGCTGATGACGGCCGTGGGCAGCAGCGTGATTGCCCAGCTGACCGCGCCGGGCTTCCTGGACGACGTGAAGGCGAAGGGACAGTATCTGCGCGAGCAACTGCTGGCGCTGTCGGACGAGTTCGGCCTGGGCGGCGAGCGTGGCGAGGGCCTGCTGCGCGCCCTGGTGCTGAACAAGGAGATCGGTGCGCAGATCGTGGAAGAAGCGCGCGAAATGGCGCCGGAAGGCCTGCTGCTGAACGCCCCGCGTCCGGGCCTGCTGCGCTTCATGCCGGCGCTGAACGTGACGCGCGCCGAGATCGACCAGATGATCGGCATGCTGCGCACGCTGTTGAAGAAGCTGGCCTGATTTGAAGTTTCTACGATGAAAAAAAGCCTCGCGATGCGAATCGCGAGGCTTTTTGCCTGCCGGGAACCTGTCGGGCGATTACTCGCCCAGGTAGGCCGCCCGCACCTTGGGGTCGTCCAGCATCTGCTTGGCGTCGCCGCTCATGGTGATCAGGCCGGACTCCATCACGTAGCCGCGGTGGGCAGCCTGCAGCGCCAGGCGCGCGTTCTGCTCCACCAGCAGCACGGTCACGCCCTGCGCGGACACCGTGCGCACCACCTCGAAGATCTTCTCGACCATGATCGGCGAGAGACCCATCGACGGCTCGTCCAGCAGCAGCAGCTTGGGCTGGCTCATCAGCGCGCGCGCCATGGCCAGCATCTGCTGCTCGCCGCCGGACATGGTGCCGGCCAGCTGGTCCGCCCGCTCCTTCAGGCGCGGGAAGGTCTCGAACATGCGGTCGATGTCGCGCTTGATGCCCGCGTCATCGTTGCGCGTGTACGCGCCCATCTGCAGGTTCTCGGTGATGGTCATGCGCGCGAACACGCCGCGGCCTTCCGGCACCATCGCCAAACCCTGCTTCAGCAGCGTGTAGCTGGGCACGCCCTTGATGGACTTGCCCATGTACTCCACGTCGCCGCCGGCCCAGCCCTGCAGGCCGGTGATGGCCTTCATGGTGGTGGTCTTGCCCGCGCCGTTGGCGCCGATCAGCGTCACCAGCTCGCCGTCGTGGATGTCCAGATCCACGCCCTTGACGGCCTGGATGCCGCCGTAGGCCACCTTCAGGCCGGAAATCTTCAGTACTGTCTGTTTCATTGCGCGTCTCTCCCGCCTTAGTGTGCCGATGCGCCGAGGTAAGCCTCGATCACCGCGGGATTGTTCTGCACGTCTTGCGGCAGGCCCTGGGCGATGACCTTGCCGTAGTCCAGCACGGTCATCTGGTTGCACAGGCCCATCACCAGCTTCACATCGTGCTCGATCAGCAGGATGGTGCGGCCGTCGTTGCGGATCTTGTCGAGCAGACCGCGCAGCTCCACCTTCTCGGTGGCGTTCATGCCGGCCGCGGGCTCGTCCAGCGCCAGCAGCTTGGGCTCGGTGGCCAGCGCGCGGGCAATCTCCAGGCGGCGCTGGTGGCCGTAGGAGAGGTTGCGCGCGGTGAAGTTGGCGTACTTGCCGATGCCGACGTAGTCCAGCAGGTCGTGGGCCATGTCCTCGATGCCCTCTTCCTCGCGCCGCACCGAAGGCGGACGGAAAATCGCGCCGAACACGCCAGCCTTGGTCCGCACGTGGCGGCCCACCATCACGTTCTCCAGCGCGGTCATCTCGCCGAACAGGCGGATGTTCTGGAACGTGCGGGCGATGCCAGTCCTGGCCACCTCATGCACGGCGGTGGGCTGGTAGGCGCTGCCGCCGAGCATGAACTCGCCCGAATCGGGTGTGTACAGGCCGGTGATGACGTTGAAGAACGTGGTCTTGCCGGCGCCGTTGGGGCCGATCAGGCCGTAGATCTCGCCCTTGCGGATCTGCAGGCCCACGTCGGACAGGGCCTGCAGGCCGCCGAAGCGCTTGTTGACCCCCTGTACGGACAGGAGGATTTCGTTGTTGCTCATGATGTCCTCCTGGTCAGAAACGGCCAACGCTGCCCGCCCGGCGCACCACCGGACGGTCTTCCTTGCGCGGCGACGGCCACAGGCCGGCCGGGCGATACAGCATCACCCCCACCAGTGCCAGACCGAACATCAGCTGGCGCAGCACCTCGGCATCGACGATGACATGGCCGAACAGGCCGGTCTGCATCGGCTCCGCCACCACGCGCAGCAGTTCCTGGAAGCCCACCAGCAGGATGCCGCCCAGGATCACGCCCGGGATATGGCCCATGCCGCCCAGCACCACGATGGCCAGGATGTAGATCGATTCCCACAGCGTGAACGATTCGGGCGAGACAAAGCCCTGGAATGCGCCGAATACTGCACCCGACACGCCGCCAAACGAGGCGCCCATGGCAAAGGCCAGCAGCTTCACGTTGCGGGTGTTGATGCCCATCGCCTTGGCGGCGATCTCGTCTTCACGAATCGCTACCCATGCGCGGCCGATACGCGAGTTCTGCAGGCGCAGGCAGATGAACACGATCACGATGACCAGGAACACCAGCAGGTAGTAGTACATGAACACCGGCGTGAACTTCAGCCCGAAGATCTCGTGGGATTTCGAGAAATCGAAGCCAAAGATGTGCACCGGGTCTACCGCCGTGATGCCCTTGGGGCCGTTGGTGATGTTGATCGGACGGTCCAGGTTGTTCATGAAGATACGAACGATCTCGCCGAAGCCCAGCGTCACGATGGCCAGGTAGTCGCCGCGTAGCTTGAGGGTTGGCGCGCCCAGCATGACGCCGAACAGCGCCGCCACCCCAAGTGCAATCGGCAGCACAAACCACATCGACAGATGCAGCCCGTTCGGGAACAGCTGCTGGATCCATTCGAACTGGTTGGCCAGGTGCGGCGAACCGAGCAGCGCCATCAGGTAGGCGCCCACCGCGTAGAACGCGATGTAGCCCAGGTCCAGCAGGCCGGCAAAGCCGACCACGATGTTCAGGCCCAGCGCCAGCATGATGTAGAGCAGCGCGAAGTCGAGCACGCGCACCCAGTAGTTGCCGCCGAAGGTCTGGACGAAGAATGGCGCGCACAGCGCCACGACGAGGAAGCCCAGCAGGGCCGCCAGCGTCTTGGCCGGCACGCGGGACGGTGCCGCGACAGCCGTGGATGGAATCGGGGTATTCATGGATTCGCTCTCCTCAGGCGCGGTCGGCCACGCGTTCGCCCATGATGCCGGACGGACGGAACACAAGTACGGTAATCAGCACGATGAACGCGAACACGTCCTGGTAATTCGAGCCGAACACCCCGTTGGTCAGGTCGCCGATGTAGCCGGCGCCCAGTGCCTCGATCAGGCCCAGCAGCATGCCGCCCACCATTGCGCCGGCCAGGTTGCCGATGCCGCCCAGCACTGCGGCAGTGAACGCCTTCAGCCCGGGGATGAAGCCCATGTAGAAGTGCGCGTTGCCGTAGTTGGTGGCCATCATCACGCCCGCCAGCGCTGCCAGGGCGGCGCCGATCATGAACGTGGCCGAAATCACGAAGTTGGGGTTCACGCCCATCAGGCCCGCCACCTTCTGGTTCTCGGCGGTGGCGCGCATGGCGCGGCCGAGCTTGGTGCGGTTGACCAGGGCCAGCAGGCCGGCCATCACCATCACGGCCATGCCGATGATGACGATTTCCTTGCCAGTGATGGTGGCACCCGTGGAACCGATGTCGATCGGGCTCGAGGGCAGCAGCTGCGGGAAGGTCAGCGGGTTGCGCGACCAGATCAGCATGCCCATCGTCTGGAGGATGATGGAGACACCGATGGCGGTGATCAGCGGGGCCAGGCGCGGCGCATTGCGCAGCGGCCGGTAGGCAATCCGCTCGATCGAAAAGGACAGTACTGCACAGACCGGCATGGCGATCAGCGTGGCGATCACCAGCGTCAGCCACTCGGGCAGGCCGGGGGCGAACTTCTGCAGCCCCATGATGGCCGACAACGCGGTCAGCGCGCCAATCATCAGCACGTCACCGTGCGCGAAATTGATGATGCCCAGAATGCCGTAGACCATGGTGTAGCCCAGTGCGATCAGCGCATAGATGCTGCCGAGCACCAGACCGTTCACGATCTGCTGGATAAAGATATCCATGAAAACTCCTGCTTCAGCCCCGCGCCGCGCGGCATGGTGTGGATGCCGTGGGTGGGACGGTAATGTTGGATGGTTCGGGTAGAGAGGTGATGAGTTGCTGGTGTGCTGCCCGCCCTGTTCCATCCATGGTAAGGATGCTGTCAACCGTTGGCGAGACTAAAAAGAACGGCACCGCAAAATACTCACGGTGCCGTTCGGATGGGCCGGTAAGCCCGGAATTACATCTTCACGACGTCGAGGACGGACTTCTTCTTGTCCTTGTACTCGTACAGCGTGATGGTGCCTTCCTTCATGTCGCCCTTCTCGTCGAAGGCGATGTTGCCGATCACGCCCTTGTAGTTCGTCTTGGGCATTTCGGCCAGGATGGCGGCCGGCTCGGACGAGTTGGCGCGCTTCATGGCATCGACAATCACCATCACGGCGTCATACGTGAACGGTGCGTAGATCTGCACCGGGGCGTTGAAACGGGCCTGGTAGCGCTTCTGGAAGTCGTCGCCGGCTTCCATCTTCGACAGGGCCAGACCAGCTTCCGAGCAGATGATGTTGGTCACGGCATCGCCGGCCAGCTCGGCCACCTTGTCGGTACACACGCCGTCGCCACCCACGATCTTCGAGGTGATGCCCAGTTCCTTGGCCTGCTTGGCGAACGGACCGCCGGTGGCATCCATGCCGCCGTACATGATCACGTCCGGCTTCTTGCCCTTGATCTTGGTCAGAATGGCCTTGAAGTCCGTGGCCTTGTCGTTGGTGGCTTCACGTGCCACCACGTTCACGCCCGAAGCCTTGGCGGTCTTCTCGAACTCGTCGGCCAGACCCTTGCCGTAGGCGGTGGCATCGTCGACGATGGCCACGCTCTTGGCGCCGAGGCTCTTGGCGGCGTAGTTGGCCAGTGCCGGACCCTGCTGGGCGTCGGTGGCCACCACGCGGTACGTGGTCTTGAAGCCTTGCTTGGTGTAGTCGGGGTTGGTCGACGACGGCGAGATCTGCACGATGCCGGCATCGCTGTAGATCTTCGAGGCCGGGATCGACACGCCCGAGTTCAGGTGACCCACCACGGCGACGACCTTGGCGTCCACCAGCTTCTGGGCCACGGCGGTGCCGGTCTTCGGATCGGCGGCGTCATCTTCGCCCACCAGTTCGAGCTTGATCTTCTTGCCGCCGATTTCCAGACCGGTCTTGTTCACTTCCTCCACGGCCATGCGCGCGCCGTTCTCGTTGTCCTTGCCAAGGTGGGCAATGCCGCCCGTCAGCGGAGCCGCGTGACCGATCTTGACGATGGTTTCACCTCCACCTGCAGCCGGCGCCGCCGCGGCAGGTGCCGATGCTGCCGCATCAGCCGGCTTTTCTTCTTTCTTGCCACATGCAGCGACCAGCGCCACAGCGGCCGCGATCGGCAGAATCTTGGCAAACGTGAATTGCATGAGTGATCTCCTAGGATTCACAAAAACAGGGAAATACTACGCCTCCCGGACGTATTCCCTGGACCGCCCTTTGTTTAGTTTCAATTTGAAACGCGCGCATTGTATCCCCTTTCTCCGCGGATGCAATACGCGACGCAACAACCTGAACCATTTACCCACCAATTGCGCTAGGGAATTTCCCCAATGCACAGATTGGGGCAATCTCCGCCCATTTGGCAGACCTGTCCCCCGTGCTTACAAGAATCGTGCCCGAGTCTCTCCGGAGGCGCTTGCGCCACGTCATAAGCCTGCGCCGCGCCACATATAATGGCCAGGTATTAATTAGGTATTTCATTTCAAATATCGGGCGGCCACTCTAATGTGCAGAATGTAGCGCCGCACCATAATAGGGAAAACCCCATCATCGGGGATTACCCTGATATTGTCTGGGTGTTAAGACACGTATTGCGGCATTATGGCGCGGGGCATGGGTTTGCAAACTCTTAAATGTCGACGATAGTGCGGCAGCGCACGTCGCGACGAAAATGGCGGCGCACAGAGGCGCACCAGCGCGGTGCGATGGCGGAGCAGCGAAAAACGGGAAGGAAGAGAAGGCGGGGGGGACGGCGGGCGCGGACACCGACCCGCTTCAGGTCGATGTCCGGCAATCAGACGGTAACAGGCGGGATCAGGACTGCACGGACACGCTGGCGAGGCCGCGCGGCAGCGGGAAGGACATGTTCTCCTCCACGCCTTCCAGCGCACGCACATTGCGCACGCCAAACGTGCGCAGGCGCTCGACAATGGCCTGGGCCAGTGCTTCGGGCGCCGAGGCCCCCGCGGTCAGGCCGATCCGGCGCTTGCCCGCCACCCATTCCGGCTTGAGCTGGTCAGGATCGTCGACCATGTAGGCTGGCACGCCGAGGCGGTCCGCCAGTTCGCGCAGGCGGTTCGAGTTGGAGCTGTTCGGGCTGCCCACCACGATCACCACCTCCACCTGCGGCGCCATGAACTTCACAGCGTCCTGGCGGTTCTGCGTGGCATAGCAGATGTCCTGCTTCTTGGGTTCGCGGATATCCGGGAAGCGCGCCTTCAGCGCCGCCACGATCTCGGCGGTCTCGTCCACCGACAGCGTGGTCTGCGTGACGTAGGCCAGCTGCGACGGGTCGGACACGGCCAGACGGTTGACGTCCTCTACCGACTCCACCAGCAGCATGCCCCGCTCGGCCTGGCCCATCGTGCCTTCCACCTCGGGATGCCCCTTGTGGCCGATCATGATGATCTCGCAGCCTTCGGCGCGCATCTTGCCCACCTCGACGTGCACCTTGGTCACCAGCGGGCAGGTGGCGTCGAACACGGTGAGGCCACGCGCGGTGGCGTCCGCGCGCACTTCCTTCGACACGCCGTGCGCGCTGAAGATCACGGTGGAACCGGGTGGCACTTCGTCCAGTTCGTCGACGAACACCGCGCCCTTGTTGCGCAGATCTGCCACCACGTAGGCGTTGTGGACAATCTCGTGGCGCACGTAGATCGGCGCGCCGAACAGCGCCAGCGCGCGTTCGACGATCTCGATCGCGCGGTCCACGCCGGCGCAGAAGCCGCGCGGCTGCGCCATCAGGATCTCGGCGTCGATGGGGAGGGTGAGCTCGGGCATGCTGGGGTCCGTCACAACGGCTGACATCAGAGAATTCCGATCAATTGGACATCGAACAGGATGGTCTGTCCGGCCAGCGGGTGGTTGAAGTCGAACAGCGCGGCGGTCTCGCCGAATTCCTTCAGCACACCAGCGTACTTGCCGCCGTTCGGTGCATTGAATTCAACGAGGTCGCCGGGCGAATAATCTTCCTCGAACGAGCTGTTCTCGCGCAGCGTAGCCAGCGAGACCCATTGCAGCAGTTCGGGGTTGCGCGGGCCGAAGGCATGCTCCGGCGCCAGGCGGTAAGTCATGCGCTGGCCCTCGGGCATGCCGAGCAGCGCCGCCTCGAGATTGGGCGCGAGCTGGCCCTGGCCAAGCAGCAGCGTGGCGGGTTTTTCCTCGAACGTGCTCACGACTTCGGTGCCGTTCTCGAGGGAGATACTGTAGTGGAGGGTCAGGAAGGAGTCCGCCAGGACTGTCTTGCGGGCGGCCGCGCCGCCGCCTTCCGCTTCCGACGCAAAAGTTTGCAAATTCATGGGTGATCAACCGGTGTAGGGTAGGGACAGGTCATTGCTGACCCATCCCCCCCTAAGAACCGTACGTGCGAGTTTCCCCGCATACGGCTCAAGCCTACTCAAAATACCATCAACCGTATGGTACCGGCTTCTCAACAGAGAGACCTAGGCTGTGTACTTGGACGTGACAGTTTGGATGCAGCAGCACGCGATTTCCTAGAGCGTTTGAGCCGCCACGAGTGCGGTACTCAATGTGATGGTCATGCCACCCCGTCTCTTTGGTCATCTTGCACTGACACAACGCGCAAAGGCCCCGCTGCGACATGTAGAGTTTGATCCACTGCTTCTTGTGCGCCATGCTTTCCAGCAAACGCTCTTGTCGCAATGTCTCCCCATACAGTTCCTGCGCTGGGTCGAAGGGGTTGTAGTCCCCTCGGATTTTCCGATGTCGTTGAATGGGCGTACCCGCAAGCGAGTACAACTCCGTCCATACCTTGCTGTCGACGCCTTTCACTACCGTGGTGCCAAACACCCAAGTTCGTTGTCCGACTGTGGAGTAGTACTTCCTCCGTACCCAATCGGCTTTCTTGCCCGGATGCCTTCGCTTCGACCAACGCCAGAGCGCGCGGAAAATATCGTGCTCTTGACGCGAAAACGCCGCCTTCGCAACTACGGGTCGGTGGTACTGCGCCCAACCCCGCAGCATCGGGTTTAGCAGCCGTATAAGCTCGGACTGCTTCACCGTCTTGTTTGCGCTGATCACCTCCTTCACCTTGCGGTAGAACGCTTGCACGTTCTTCTTGCTCGGTTTAATGAGTAGCGTCCCCGAGTACTTTCGGAAATTCCACCCAAGGAAGTCAAAGCCGTCGGCTATGTTGACGATCCGCGTTTTCTCCGTGGAGAGCGACAGGCCCCTAACTGCAAGGAACTCTTCTATCCACGGCTTCACTTCGTGCTCTAACACCCCCGGCTCACTGCCGGTGATCACAAAGTCGTCCGCATAACGCACAACGTTTACCTTCAACTTCCGCGTGTTGGCGACGCCGCGGGACCTCACGAAGAAGTCCTCTAGCTGCCGCTCCAACCCGTTCAGCGCCACGTTTGCCAGCGTGGGGGAAATGATCCCCCCTTGCGGCGTTCCGGCCTCAGTCGCCTGAAACTGGCCCTGGAATACAACGCCAGCCTTCAGCCACTTTCGTAGGATTGCTTTGTCCATTGGGACATTACGCACCAGCCAATCGTGACTGATATGGTCAAAACACCCTTTGATATCCGCCTCCAATATCCATTGAGCCGAAGCCTTCCTAGACAGGTTGACGAATAGCTGTGACATGGCGTCCGCAGTTGAACGATTGACCCGGAACCCGTAGGAGTTCGGATCGCTCGTTGCTTCGGAAACCGGTTCCAGCGCCAGCAGATACAGCGCCTGCATGGCTCTATCCAACATAGTGGGAATACCCAGAGGGCGTTCTCTTCCGTTGGCTTTGGGAATGAAGACCCTCCGTGATGGCAAAGGTCTATACCCCCGGCGCTTCAACCGCCCAATGGCTGCCCATCGGACTTCAGGCGAGTCCCACAGTTCGCGATCGACGCCTGCCGTTCGCTTACCTTGGTTCTCGGTCACCCGTTTTACTGCCGATGCCTTGGCAGAGAACGAGCGGGTCAGCGACCGTTGCAGAGCTTTCACCCTGCGCCAGTCACATTCCTGTGTCGCCTTCGCAATTCGAATCTGCATTGCCCGAACGTTCCGTTCGACGCGGCGCCAATTGATGTCGCCCCACCGTTGCGGTACGCCGGAGAGCGCAGATTCGTCCTTACGGAGAAATGCTTCCATGCTGCTCTCCAGTCTTGAGGATCTTCCCCAACGATCGAGAGACAACATGCCCCATGAGGGACAGTTGCCCCTCATGGGAAGAAAATTTAAACAAGCGAGTTTAGTCAGCCGTCTTGCGACGAAAGACCAGTTGGAAGTCTGCCCGCTTTCGCGTGGGGTGATGTCTCAACCCCTATCCGGATCATTACAACCCGGCATTCGCTTTCTCCAACCTCCCATACCCGCACAGCCAACAGCGTTCCTTGCGGTCCGCCTGCCTGAGCCCTTACTGCGCTCCGGCAGCCATACGGGCTTACCACGTTCCCTGCGCGTTACAAGACCGGGTTAGGGTCTGCCTATTCGCCGATGGTCCAGTGACGACGTGCCCCGAATGTTGAGCGGAGCAACCGACCAAATACCGTTTTGGTTAGTGCCTATCAGCAGCTTTGGCACCGCAATACTCACGACGTTTATCAGCAGTTCACTTACGTTACCCATACCAGCCAGCCTAGCTCCTCAACCCCATTGCTGCTCGGAGTCTCTGCCACTCGTCCTCACGGCCAAGTGACACCCTTACGGGGGCTACATTGTCAGGAGAGCTTCATACCCCACCGTTGCCAGTAACGCATGTCTCCCTAGGCTACTGCTAGCCGCATAGCAGGTTCTCTATCGGAGCACCCTCACGGGTGTATCTGACCGAACCATAGCGCGCAGAGCTTCCGCTCCGGGACCTCACTTCTTACTTCACGTGCCCCTGTGACAGCAGGCGCCTGACGGCGGCGGACTCTTGCGAGCGTATGCCTCCGTCCCAAAGAACGATATGTGGTGCTCGAGCGATCAGACTGCATCGCGGCCACCCGCCCCCCCCGAAGAGGAGCGCCTAACGAGAACTCGCCCAAAGGCGAGCGTCCCCGCCTTTGGGCAATGGCTGGAAATCCATCCAGCAGAAAGCAAGCTGCAAAGTTAGCCGATACGCTGGCCTTCTTCACACCATCATGGACTCCCCCAGCCTTACGGCTGGGCTTGTCAAAGCAAGTAATGGTCAGGATTGGACGGTTCAGGCCGAGGCCCTCCCCTTGTCCCGACAAGGTCGATGCTCCTTACGTTGGAGCTGCCCGGACACGAGAGTGCGTGTCGCACCAACAACCCGTATTGTATTCGACTGGCCCGTCCGGCGCCGGCCTCCGTCGCAGCCGGCATGACTGACAGTGTGGCAATTTCTGGAGACGATTCGATGTCGATGATGCCAATTCCCCGCTGGCCCGCCCAGGAGCGTCCCCGAGAAAAGCTGGCGCTAGGCGGCCCGGGAGCATTGTCCGACGCGGAATTACTCGCTGTTTTCCTACGCGTGGGAAGCCCCGGCAAGAGCGCCGTGGACCTCGCCCGGGAGCTGCTGGTGCGCTTTGGCTCGCTGACGCGGCTGTTCGCCGCCGATACTGATGCCCTCGCCACGATCAAGGGCATGGGCGCCGCCAAGCAGGCCCAGCTGCGCGTGGTGCCGGAGCTGACCCGGCGCGCGCTGGCCGAGACGCTCAAGGCCCCGCGCAGCCTGGATTCCGAGCGCGCCGTCCGTGCCTACCTGCGGCTGACGCTGTCGCGCCTGCCGCACGAGGTCTTCATCGCCCTCTATCTGGATAGTACGTACCGCCTGCTCGCCAATGTGGAGCTCGGGCGCGGATCACTGGGCGGGGTCACGGTCTACCCGCGAGAAGTGGCGCGCGAAGCGCTTTCGTACAACGCCGCCTATATCATCGTCGCGCACAACCACCCACACGGCCCCCCGGAACCCAGCCTCGCTGACCTTTCCACCACACGGCACCTCGCGCGGGCGCTCGCCGTGCTGGACATCGGGCTGCTGGACCATTACATTGTGGCCGGCAGCGAAATCTACTCGTTCGCCGAACATGACCGGCTGCCCGCCGTCCCGCCCACGTGAGCGCGTCCACGTGATCCCGGCAGCACGGCAAGCCTGCGGCACAACACTTAGTCTTCCCCTCAGCGCGGAAGGCGTTGATTCGCCAGTCGTTTCCGGTCTATAATGTTCGTTTTGCTGAAGTCTCAATCCGCTGCAGTCCGGGCCCGCGCGCCTTTTGTTGATCTGTTGCGAACATTGTCCACGAATAAGATTTAGGAGTGCTTCATGGCACGCGTCTGTCAAGTGACCGGGAAAGCGCCGATGGTCGGCAACAACGTTTCCCACGCAAACAACAAGACCAAGCGCCGTTTTCTGCCCAACCTGCAGAACCGCCGCTTCTTCGTTGAATCGGAAAACCGCTGGGTGAGCCTGCGCGTCTCGAACGCCGGCCTGCGCCTGATCGACAAGAAAGGCATCGACTCCGTGCTCGCCGACCTGCGCGCACGTGGCGAAGTCTAAATAGGAGTACAACATGGCCAGCAAAGGCGGACGCGACAAGATCAAGCTGGAATCGACCGCAGGTACGGGTCATTTCTACACGACCACCAAGAACAAGCGCACCATGCCGGAAAAGATGGAGATCTCGAAGTTCGATCCCGTCGCCCGTAAGCACGTGCCTTACAAGGAAACCAAGATCAAGTAATTGATCCGGTCTCCAATGAAGAACCCCGCCGAGCACTTCGCTTCGCGGGGTTTTTTGTTGCCCACTTTTATTGGCCGCAAACCCTTGCGCCATAAGGGCTGCGACATCCGCGAACCCGTATGCGGGTGTACACTTTCCCGCTTTCCCTGACGCGCATTCGCTCCGCGCGACCTGCACCATGAACTTCGACGTCGCGATCGTCGGCAGCGGGCTGGCCGGCCTCACCGTCGCGCTGGAACTGGCCGATAGCCACCGGGTTGTTATCCTCAGCAAGCGCGCCATGACCCAGGGCGCCAGCGACTGGGCCCAGGGCGGCATCGCCGCAGTGCTCGACTCCGGCGACAGCCACGACGAGCACACGCAAGACACGCTGGTTGCCGGCGCCGGCCTGTGCGACGAAGGGGCAACACGCTTCATCGTGGAGCACGGGCGCGAAGCCATCCAGTGGCTCATCGACCGAGGCGTGCCCTTCACGCGCGACGCGCAGGCCGAACTGGGCTTCCACCTGACGCGTGAAGGCGGCCACAGCCGCCGCCGCATCATCCACGCGGCGGACGCCACGGGCCATGCCGTGGTCACTACACTGACCGAGCAGGCGCGGCAGCACCCGAACATCACGATCATCGAAGACCATTTCGCGATCGACCTGATCACGGCCGCCAAGCTCGGCCTGCCGGGCAACCGCTGCTACGGCCTCTATGTGCTCGATGACACCACGGGCGCCGTGCGCACGATCACGGCCACCCACACGGTGCTGGCCGCCGGCGGCGCGGGCAAGGTCTATCTCTATACGACCAACCCGGACACCGCGACCGGCGACGGCATTGCCATGGCGTGGCGCGCCGGCTGCCGGGTGTCGAACATGGAATTCATCCAGTTCCATCCGACCTGCCTCTACCACCCCTACGCCAAGTCGTTCCTGATTTCCGAGGCGGTACGTGGCGAAGGCGGCCTGCTGAAGCTGCCCGACGGTACCCGCTTCATGCCGGACCATGACCCGCGCGCCGAACTGGCACCGCGCGACGTGGTGGCACGGGCTATCGACTTCGAGATGAAGAAGCGCGGCCTCGACTGCGTCTACCTCGACATCACGCACCAGCCGGAAGCGTTCCTGAAGGAACATTTCCCGACGATCTACGCACGTTGCCTGGAGTTGGGCATCGATATCACCCGCGAGCCGATTCCCGTGGTGCCGGCCGCCCACTACACGTGCGGCGGCGTGGTGACTGACACAGCGGGCCGCACGGACCTGTCGAACCTCTATGCCGTGGGCGAGACCGCCTGCACCGGCCTGCACGGCGCGAACCGGCTGGCCTCCAATTCGCTGCTCGAATGCATGGTGATCGGGCGCGCGGCCGCCGAAGACATCGCCCGGCAGGACAAGGCCGGTGCACCGGACATCCGGCTGCCAGCCTGGGACGCCAGCCGCGTGGCCGATGCGGACGAGGAAGTGGTGGTGTCCCACAACTGGGACGAACTGCGCCGCATGATGTGGAATTACGTGGGCATCGTCCGCACGGACAAGCGCCTGGAGCGCGCCCAGCACCGGATTGGCCTGTTGCGCGAGGAAATTGCTGAGTATTACGCCAACTTCCGCGTGACGCGCGACCTGCTGGAACTGCGCAATCTGGTCGAAGTGGCCTCGCTGATCGTCGACAGCGCGTACTCGCGTCACGAAAGCCGGGGCCTCCACTTCAGCCGCGACTATCCCGATACCCTGCCCAAGGCGCTGCCGACCGTGCTCCAGCCGCTGCTGGGCCGCGCGGCGCAGCATCGACGCCACAAGGAAAAGTCGTAAAGCAGACGTGAAAAAGGGGCCGATACGGCCCCCTCCCTTGCTTCCTCGCTGCACGCTTTGCCGATCTTGGCAGGCGTTATCCGACGATCCGCAGCGAATAGTCGGTCGCGCGCACATCCTTGGTCAGCGCGCCCACCGAGATCCGGTCCACGCCTGTCTCGGCGAATTCCCGGATCGACTCGGCATTGACTCCGCCCGACACCTCCAGCAGCGCCCGCCCACGGTTGATCTCCACCGCTTCACGCATCATCGGCACCGTAAAGTTGTCGATCAGGACCGATTTGGCGCCGGCAGCCAGCGCCTCTTCCAGTTCGGCGATCGATTCCACCTCGATCTGCACCGAAGCGTCCGTGCCCAGCGCCAGCGCGGCCTGCATGGCCGCTGTGATGCTGCCCGCCGCCGCGATATGGTTTTCCTTGATCAGGATGCCGTCATAGAGCGCGAGCCGCTGGTTCTCGCCGCCGCCGATGCGCACCGCGTACTTCTGCGCCAGGCGCAGGCCCGGCAGCGTCTTGCGGGTGTCGAGCACGCGGGCCCGCGTGCCGGCAATCAAATCCGCATAGCGCCGGGTGGCCGTGGCCACGCCGGACAGCAGTTGCAGGAAGTTCAGCGATGGGCGCTCCGCCGTCAGCAGCGCGCGCGCCGGACCGGCGATCTCGCACACCACGTCATCGGGTGCCATCCGCGCGCCTTCTTCCTTGAGCCAACGCACCTGAAGCCGCGCGTCGACGGCCGCCATGCATGCGTCGAACCAGGGCTGGCCGCACAGCACCGCGCTCTCACGCACGATCACGCGCGCCCGCACGGGCTTGTCGGCCGGAATCAGCAGGCCCGTCAGGTCGCCGCTGCCCACATCCTCGGCAATTGCAGCCTGTACGTTGGCCGCCAGCGCCGCTTGCAGCGCCGGGCCATAACTCTCGAACACGGAACTCACGGTCATGCCGGGCCCACTCCCTGGAACAGCGCGCCCGCCTGGGCCAGATCGCTGGCCGGGCGCACATTGGCCTTCTGCTGTGCGGCAAAGTCGAGCATCCGCTCGATGCAGGTAACAGCGCGCTGGCCGATGATCGGGTCCACATGGATCTCGTTGCGCCCCGTTTCCAGCACTTCGGCCAGATTCGTCAGTGCATTCATGGCCATCCACGGGCAATGCGCGCAGCTCTTGCAGGTGGCGCTGTTGCCGGCCGTGGGGGCCTCGATGAAATGCTTGCCCGGCGCGGCCATCCGCATCTTGTGCAGGATGCCGTTGTCAGTGGCCACGATGAATTCGTTGGCGTCGAGGTGCTGGGCCGCCGCAATCAGCTGGCTCGTGGAACCCACCACGTCCGCCTGCGCCACCACATTGGCCGGCGATTCGGGGTGCACCAGGATCTTGGCGTTCGGATAGTCCTTGCGCAGCAGGTCCAGTTCGATGCCCTTGAACTCGTCATGCACCAGGCAGGAGCCCTGCCACAGCAGCATGTCGGCACCGGTCTCCTTCTGGATGTAGCTGCCGAGGTGCTTGTCCGGCGCCCAGAGAATTTTTTCGCCGCGCGCGTGTAGATGTTCGACGATTTTCAGGCCGATGCTGGACGTCACCATCCAGTCCGCACGGGCCTTCACGGCCGCACTGGTATTGGCATAGACCACCACCGTGCGATCCGGGTGAGCATCGCAGAATGCCGAGAATTCGTCCGCCGGGCAGCCGAGGTCCAGGGAGCATGTAGCGTCCAGGTCCGGCATCAGGATGGTCTTCTCGGGGCTCAGGATCTTGGCGGTCTCGCCCATGAAGCGCACGCCGGCCACGACCAGCGTCTGGGCGGCATGATCGCGGCCGAAGCGCGCCATTTCCAGCGAATCCGACACGCAGCCACCGGTTTCCTCGGCCAGGTCCTGCAGGTCGGCATCGACGTAATAGTGCGCCACGAGCACCGCGTTGCGCTCCTTGAGCAGCTTGCGGATGCGGGCCTTGAGCGCCTGGCGCTCGTCGCGGGTCAGCGCGGGCGGCACTTTGGCCCAGGCATGAGCCACGCAACTGCCGCCGGCTGCGCTTTCGGTATCCGTCAGGTTCGGTTTCTCGAACTCGACGGCCTTGATCGTTTGTGGGGTCATCTCAGCAGTACTCCTCGGGGCACCCGTGGGCCGCCGCGCTTGGAAGCACGCGGTCTGACCTGGACATGGGGGAGTGTAGCGAAAAGAAAAGCCCCGCCAGGGGCGGGGCTTTTACCATGCGGGCGCGACGAGAATTGTATCAGGCGTACCGGCGCAGGCGCAGCGAAAACTCTTGCAGGGCCTGGATACCGCTGGCTTCGGCGCGATGGCACCACGCCTGCAGTTGCTGGAGCAGCTGTTCGCGCGTGAGGCTCGAACGGCCCCAGATTGCGGCGAGCTCGCGGCGCATTTCCACGAAGGTATGCAGCGCCTTGTTCTGCTCGACGATGCTGGCCAGTTGCTGGCGCTGCGGCGCGGCCAGCTTGCCTTCCTCGCGATGGAACCACTTGCGGGCAAGCTCGAAGTGGCTGTAGTCGGCCGCGCGGCCTTCCTTCAGCTTCTCCAGTTCCTCGTTGTACGCGCTCTTCACGGCCTTGGCGTAGCGCGCCATGACGTCGTAGCGGTTGGCGATGATCGCTTCCAGCGTGTTGTGGTCCACCGGGCGGGCATCCACCAGACGGGCCTTGGGCGGGGTCTTCTTGACCTTGGCCAGCCCCACGGACTGCATCGCGCGGATGTACCACCAGCCGACATCGATCTCGTACCACTTGATCGAGAACTTGGCTGACGTCGGGTACGTGTGGTGGTTGTTGTGCAGCTCTTCGCCGCCAATGATGAAGCCCCACGGCGACACGTTGGTCGAAGCATCCTCGCAATCGTAGTTGCGATAGCCCCACCAGTGGCCCAGGCCGTTGATGATGCCGGCCGCGTGGATCGGGATCCAGAGCATCTGCACGGCCCAGACCGACAGGCCGATCACGCCGAACAGCGCCACGTCGATGATCAGCATCAGGCCAACGCCCTGCCAGGCGAAGCGCGAGTACACGTTGCGCTCGACCCAGTCGTCAGGCGTGCCATGGCCGAACTTGGTGATGGTTTCCTTGTTCTTGGCTTCCGCGCGATACAGCTCCGCGCCTTCCAGCAGCACCTTGCGGATGCCGCGGGTCTGCGGGCTGTGCGGATCGTCCTCGGTCTCGCACTTGGCGTGGTGCTTGCGGTGGATGGCGGTCCATTCCTTGGTCACCATGCCCGTCGTCAGCCACAGCCAGAAGCGGAAGAAGTGTTGCGCAATAGGGTGCAGATCCAGCGACCGGTGCGCCATGCAGCGGTGCAGGAAAATGGTCACGCCGGCGATCGTGATGTGCGTCACCACGAGGGTGTAGATCACGATCTCCCACCAGGACCAGTTGGCAAGGCCGTTGGCGGCCCAGTCAAGAATTGAGTCGAACAAACTGTTCTCCGTCTGTGAATCGAAGGTCTTGCAGCGCGGCACGATGGTGCGGCGCGGCGAACGCGCAGAAAAAAGACTGCGAAATCAGGCGATTGCGATTATTACTGGCGCCTGGCGCAACCTGTCGAGACAGTATGGGAGCCGGGCGAAGGCACGAGCCGCTGCAATCTGGCGGCTGTCTGATGTGGGGCTGCGGCTTGCTCTGCAGGCGCGCGTCAACCCGGTATTCTACCGGATCGGCGCGACTCGAACATCCGCTTTTTCCCCGACTTTGAGTAGCCCCCGTGGCTTTCGTTCCCCTTTCATGCAAGGGGTGGCGCGGACGCCGCATTCGCCGCCAGGACACGCATTTCCCGCTGCGGATACGGAATCGAGATGCCATGCTCGCGGAAAGTGCGCCAAATGGCACGATTCATCGCCGATTGCACGCCGAGCTTGCCGTTTTGCGGGTCGGCGATGTTGACCGCCACCTCGTATTCGATGCCACTGTCCGCGAACATGACGAGAAAGGCTGCCGGGGCCGGCTCGGGCAGCACGCGCGGCAGGCCGCGCACGCAATCCTGGAGCAGGGTGATCACGGTTTCGGGGTCGGCGGCGTAGTCAGCCTGCACGCGTGTCGCCACGCGCACATTGGTGCCCGAAAACGAATGGTTCTGCACCGATTGGGCGACAAGTTGCTCATTCGGCACAAGCGTCTCGCCATCGCCATTGCGGACCACGGTGTAGCGGGTGCGGATCTGCGAGACGATTCCGGTGTACTTGTCCACCGTGATCTGGTCGCCGAGCTTGACCGAGCGGTCCAGCAGGATGATGAAGCCCGAGATGTAGTTGCTGGCGATCTTCTGCAGACCCAGGCCGAGGCCCACACCCAGCGCGCCGCCGAAGACCGACAGCACGGTCAGGTCGATGCCGACCAGCGACAGGCTCAGCAGCAGCGACACCAGCAGCAGCAGCGCCTTGGCGATGCGCGTGAGCACCACCTTGAGGTTCGAATCCAGGCTCGGCGCGCGCATCAGCCGCTCCTCGAGCCAGGAGCCGAACCACATCGCCGCGAGCACGGTCAGCAGAATCCAGACCACGCCCATCAGTGTGCTGGCCAGGCTGACGTCGTGCTTGCCACCAATCGAGAAGCGCACCGCATGCATCCACGCCATCACGTCGGACAGCACGCCCAGCACATACAGCGCCATGCCGAGCCAGACCACCGTGGTGAGCACCTTCTCCACCAGCACCAGCATGCCGTGCAACTGCCCGTTGCCCGACAATACGCGCCGCAGGATGTAGAAGCCGACATAAAGCGAGCTGATACCGAACAGCGGCACCAGCGCTAGCCGCAGCACGCTGATTGACAGGAACGGCGCCAGCGCGAAGCGCGCCGTCAGGACCAGCAACCAGCCAATCAGCGGAAACATCGCCCGCTCAAGGCTGACGGCGGCCAGCCTGAGCGAGAAACTCGACGATTCGTAGCGCGCTTCCAGCCGTCCGGTCACATGGCGCGCAAGCGGCCATGCCACCAGCAGGCAGGCAGCCAGGACCCCCAACTGCCAGAAGAAGCCCGGCCCGCCCGCATCGCGGAGCAGGTCGTCCAGCATCTTGCCAAATCCAGAATGCTCCATGGAAACCGGGGCTTATCGGGTACGTTCCAGCACCGCCGCAAAGAAGCCATCGGTCTGATGGATGTGCGGATACAGCGCCAACATGCCGCCTTCTGCCGGCAATTCCGGCACTTCGATCTTCTGCTCGGCCAGCACCTCGGCTACGGGCACCAGACGGAAATTCTCGTGGGTTGCCAAGAAATCGCGGATGATCGCCTCGTTTTCGGCTTGGAGCACGCTGCACGTGGCGTACACAACACGTCCACCACCCTTCACCAGCCGGGCAGCCGAATCGAGGATGGCCGACTGCTTGGCCGTCAACTCAAGCACAGACTCTGGCGACTGGCGCCACTTCAGGTCGGGGTTGCGGCGCAGGGTGCCCAGGCCGCTGCAAGGCGCGTCCACCAGCACGCGGTCAATCTTGCCGGCCAGACGCTTGATCTTGGCGTCGCGTTCGGAATCGATCAGCACCGGATGCACGTTCGACAGCCCGCTGCGCGCCAGGCGCGGCTTCAGGTTGGCCAGCCGTTTCTCGGAGACGTCGAAGGCGTAAAGCCGGCCGGTCGAGCGCATGGCGGCGCCCAGCGCGAGCGTCTTGCCGCCCGCGCCCGCGCAGAAGTCCACAACCATTTCGCCACGCTTGGGCGCCACGAGGTAGCACAGCAGCTGGCTGCCTTCGTCCTGCACCTCCACGCCGCCGTTGATAAACAGCGGCAACTGGTTCAGTGCGGGCTTGCCCTTGAGGCGGATGCCGGCGGGCGACATCGGGGCGACTTCGGCGGCGATACCAGCCGTTTCCAGCTCGGCCAGGGCCTCTTCGCGGGAGATCTTTGCCGTATTCACGCGCAGGTCCAGTGGCGCGGGGCGCAGCCACGCATCGCCGAGGGCAGTGGTGAAGGCTTCGCCATGGCGCGCGACGAGGTCGTCGTAGAGCCATTCCGGCAGGTTGGCGCGCACGCGCGGCGAGAGGCTGGAGCGCTCGATCGTCGTCAGCCGGTCCAGCCACTCGGCTTCGTCCGGGTAGAGGAACGGGCTCAGGACATCGCGGCCCAGCGTTGCGGCGAGGCCGAGCAGGCCCAGCCGGCGGGTGGCCGCACCGGTACCGCTTTCGGCGAATTGGCCGAATTCGACGCGTCGGCGCAACACTGCGTAGATCGCTTCGGCGATGATGCCGCGATCCCGATGGCCGAGTTTCGCGTTTTCGCGGAAGTAGTAGCTGACCACGGCGTCGGCCGGACGCGCGAACAGCAGCACCTTGCCCAGCAGCCGCTCGATGTGTTGCAGGTGGAACGCCTGCAGACCGCTACCCGAGCGCCCATGTGCGCCATCCACCCCTTGCGGGCGCGGCGTGGCGGCCTTGCGGATGGGGCTGCCCTTGCCTTTGCTGCTGCGCGAACGCTGGCGGTTGTCCTGAGGTGTTGCGGGATTACGACTCATTGAGAGATGCCTGCCGCCGGAGCGGAGAGGGCCAGCAACCACTGGGGTTCGGCCGGTTGAACTTGAACCACGCCGTCGCGTACCTGCAGACGGTCTTCCACAAACCAGCGGACGGCGCGGGGATACATCACATGCTCGCAGTCGAGCAAACGCGTGGCGAGCGACTCCGGAGTGTCGCCAGGCAGAACATCGAGTGCTGCTTGCAGCACGATCGGACCATGATCGAGCTCCGGAGTGACGAAATGGACCGTCGCCCCGTGAAACTTGACGCCGGCCTCGAGGGCTTGGCGATGGGTATGGAGGCCCGGGAAACTGGGCAGCAGCGACGGGTGGATATTCAGCATGCGGCCCGCGTAATGCTCCACGAACTCTGGCGTCAGAATGCGCATGAAGCCTGCCAGCACAACGAGATCGGGCTGGTGCGCATCGATGGCATCGCGCATCGCCGCGTCGAAACCAGCACGATCGGGGTACTGCTTGTGGTCCACCACGCCCGTGGCAATGCCGTGTTCCGCCGCAAACGCCAGACCGCTGGCGTCGGGACGATTCGACAGCACCGCCGCCACGCGCCCCGGCCACTGCTCGGCGGCACAGGCCCGGACGATGGCTTCCATGTTGCTGCCACGCCCGGAAATCAGGATCACAATATTTTTCATCGGCGCGATTCTACCAAGCTGTCGTCCAAACGCTTGCAAAGCGAGCACATTAGGTACTTAATTCACGCGAAACCGACCTCCGGCGCGGGCGCGCGGTGCCCAGTACGATGCATATACCCCTGTGTGATGGATTGTGACGCCTTCCCCGCTCTGATAGAGTGGTCACTACGTCCACGCGCCACTGTGCAAGTAGGTGACAACAAGGACGAGACGGGAAATTAGACGGGAATACGCATGTCGAACGCTGCACCGACTTTGTTGGTGGTCGATGATCATCCTATGGCCCTCTCAGGCACCACCGCATTTCTCGCGGAGGTAATGCCTGATGTTGCCGTCCATGCGGCGGGCAGTGCCAAGGAAGCTCTCCACTCGCTGAACCAGGGATTGCGCCCCGATATCGTGCTGCTCGATATCTGGCTGAACGACGGTACCGGCTTCGATGCCATGCTGGCATTCAAGACCGTGATCCCGAGCGCGCGCTTCATCTTCATGTCCGCCGAGGCCACACCAGAGATCGTGGGCCGCGCGCGGGCGCTCTCCGCCTGCGGCTTCGTGGGCAAGCACCTCGATGCCAACGCCTTCACGGCCGCCGTGCGCAAGGTGCTGGCCGGCGATACCAGCTTCCCCACCGACGAGGCGCTCTCCGGCCGCTCCCAGTCCTTCGGCCCCGCCCACGGCATTCCCGTGACGCCGGCCGAGCTGGGCCTGACGCCGCGCCAGGGCTCGGTGCTCGCGCTGGTGCTGGAAGGACTGCCGAACAAGGTCATCGCCCGCAAGCTGGGGCTCACCGAGAATACGGTCAAGGAGCACGTCTCCGCCATCCTGCAACGGCTGGGCGTGCGCACGCGGATGCAGGTCATGTCGCGCATGGAACGGTTCCGGCTTCGCCAGTAATCCATCGTAGGATCTTCAAGCCATAACGCCACCCCGAGCGGTGGCGTTTTGCATTGCAACACGAACGATGGTCAGGCCGGATGGAGCCAGCGCCGCAGCAGCATGCGCAGATTACTGGGGTCCACCGGCTTGGGCAGCACGAAGTAGCCCGCCTCCTCGGCGGCCTGGAGCGCCGCCGATTTCAGGTCTCCGGTCAGCAGTGCGCTGCGCGCCTGGGGCTGCGTGGTCTGCCAGCGTTCGAGCAGATCCAGGCCATTTTCGCTGCCGGGCAGGCGCAGGTCGCAGAAGATGATGTCCGGCTTCAGACCCTTGGCGAACAGCGCGTCGGCCTCGGCGCCATGGGCGGCGCAGGCCACGCGGATGCCCCACGCCTCCATCAGCGCGATCCAGGCCTTGCGGATCTGGCTGTCGTCGTCCACCACCAGCACCGTGCCGCGCAGCCGCTCGGGCTTGGCCTCCTGCGCCTGGATGTTGGCGCGCATGGCGCGCACGGCCTCCACGGTCTCCGCCGGCACCGGCGCCAGCGCAAACCAGAACACCGAACCCTTGCCTGGCACCGAGCGCACGCCATAGGTGCCGCGCATCAGGCGCACGCATTCCTTGAAGATCGCCAGACCCAGCCCCAGACCCTGCGAGGGGTCGCGCTGCGGGTTATGAACCTGGTAATACGGCGAAAAAATGTCCGGCAGGTGCTCCGGCGTGATGCCGGCCCCGGTGTCCCAGACCTCGAGCCGGATGTGCTTGCGCCGCTGCCGCGCCGTCACCAGCACGCCGCCGCGCTTGGTATAGCGCAGCGCGTTCTGCACGAGGTTGAACAGCGCACGGCGCAGCAGCACCGGCTCGGCCATCGCGTACAGCTCGCTCGGCACGCGCGGGCTCAGGGTCAGGCCGCTGTCGCGCGCATCGGCGGCAAACTGGCTCATGACATCGTTGATCAGCGAACTCAGCTCGCACGGCTCCAACGTCGGCAGCACCTTGCGGCCTTCGAGCTTGGAGAGGTCGAGCAAGGACCGGAACAGCAGGTCGATGGTCTGCGTGCCGGCCGCGACCTGTTCCACCAGCGGATGGAGCGAACTCGACTGGTTGCGCGCACGCAACGCTTCCACGAGCATGACCAGCGCATGCACGGGCTGGCGCAGGTCGTGGCTGGCGGCGGCCAGGAAGCGGGATTTCTCCTCGCTGGCGTGGAGCGCGCGCTCCTTTTCCTCCTGGAACTGCTTGGCCAGCCGGCGGCTTTCGCTCTCCAGCTGGATGGCGCGCACCAGCGTCTGCTGCAGGTTCAGCGCGTGGCGCGCCAGCATCAACGCGTACAGGGCGAGCAGCACCTGCACGTAGCCGCCGTGGTTCGGGAAGGCGAAATCGGCCAGCAATACGTTCGGCACGAGGATCGGCACGCCCGCGAAGACAAGGTTCGACGGGATGGGCGATTGCGAGGTAGCGCCGCCCGCCAGCACGCCGAGCGTGAGCAGGTACAGCACGCTCGAGAACACCACGGAGCTGGAATACAGGTGCAGCAGCGCAGAACTGCCCCAGGTCAGGCCGGTGAGGAAGGCGATGGCACGCATGTGGTTCCACCACTTGCGCGTGTGCACTGAACGACTCATTTTGCCGGCGTCGCGCTGGTAGCCGAGGTAGAACCAGGTGCCGCCGGCGGTCAGCACGGCCATGATCGCGCACCAGGCCAGCAGGGCGATATGGTTGGCCTCGTTCCAGAAGGCAGCGGCGGTCAGCCACGGCAGCAGGACGGACGCGGCGATGCCGGTGGGCGAAACGCGGTGCACGGTGGCAAGCAGCTTGGCCCGCGTCTCGGTGTCGAGTTGTGGCCCGGGCGGGGGCAATATCTTGTTGAGCAGCGCGTTCAAAGGGGGCCCTGGCATGTCCGAGTCGCGCATATCATGCCGGCTTTTGCCTGAGGGCGCCACGCCCGGCGGGCCGGATGACGCACAAAATCAACGCTTGCGGGCAAGGTGCCGCCCTGCCCGGCCCCCGGCTGGCCCGGTCCACCCCCAAAGCGGGGCAAGCCGCCCCATTCGCCTTATAATGCTCCCTTTCCCCAAAACGCTAAGTCCGCCGTCCTCGTGAAAGTCTTCCGCGGCCTGCCCAACGCCGAAAGCCGGGCGCCCTGCGCGCTCACCATCGGCAATTTCGACGGTGTGCATCGCGGCCACCAGTCGTTGCTCGCCCGCGCCCGCGCTGCCGCGGATGCCCG
This sequence comes from Cupriavidus sp. 2KB_3, assembly GCF_052115685.1. Lineage (NCBI taxonomy): Bacteria > Pseudomonadati > Pseudomonadota > Betaproteobacteria > Burkholderiales > Burkholderiaceae > Cupriavidus > Cupriavidus sp. 2KB_3. Next base: position 27,980 of record NZ_JBFRHD010000010.1, on the reverse strand, counting down.
CGGCCTGCCGCTCTGTGTGATGACGTTCGAGCCGCATCCGCGCGAATTCTTCACCCCCGAGCACGCGCCCACGCGCATCGCGCTGTTGCGCGACAAGCTCGACGCCCTGCGCCGCAACGGGGTAGACCGCGTGGTCGTGGAACACTTCAACGCCCATTTCGCCGCCCAGTCCCCGCAGGCATTCGTCGAGAACGTGCTCTGGCACGGGCTGCACGCGCGCTGGGTGCTGGTGGGCGATGACTTCCGCTTTGGCGCCCGCCGCGCCGGCGACTTTGCCTATCTCCAGGAAGCGGGCCGCCAGTTCGGGTTCGACGTCGAGCAGATGGGCTCCGTCTCCGAAGGCGGCATCCGCATCTCCAGTTCGGCCGTGCGCCAGGCGCTGGCCGACGGCGACCTCGAGCACGCCCGGCGCCTGCTCGGCCATGGCTATGCCATCAGCGGGCACGTGATCCACGGCCGCAAGCTCGGCCGTGACCTCGGTTTCCCGACGCTGAACCTCAAGATCTCGCACAAGCGGCCCGCCGTGAACGGCATCTTCGTGGTGCAGGTGCACGGGCTGGCCGAACATCCGTTGCCCGGCGTGGCCAGCATCGGCGTCCGGCCCACCGTCGAGGATGCCGGCCGCGTGCTGCTGGAAGTGCATCTGTTCGACTTCAACGAGAACCTGTACGGCAAGCTGGTCCGCGTGGAATTCATGAAGAAGCTGCGCGACGAAGCGCGCTTCGACACGCTCGAGGCCCTGACGGCCGCCATCGCCCAGGACACCCTCGACGCCCGCGCCTTCTTCGGCCTGGCCGCCCCCGGCGGCACCGAGGCCGGCCCGGGCCGGCGCGACTTCGCCACCTCCGCCACCGACCGAATTAGCTAGCGGCCGGCCGCTGCCAGAGGTTGCAGCAGCCGGGACCCGCCCCGCCGTAGCCCATGACCAGCGCGCCGGCCATCCACCCGCCGCGCCCAACCGAATTGCCCCGAGAATCGAACATGTCCGACGAGAAACGCGCCAAGCCCGAGAAAAGCAAGTATCCGGTGAACCTGCTGGATACCCCCTTCCCCATGCGTGGCGACCTGCCCAAGCGCGAGCCGCAATGGGTGAAGCAGTGGCAGGACAAGCAGCTGTACAAGAAGATCCGCGCCGCGCGCAAGGGCGCGAAGAAGTTCGTGCTGCACGACGGCCCCCCGTATGCCAACGGCGACATCCACATCGGCCACGCCGTGAACAAGGTCCTCAAGGACATGATCATCAAGGCGCGCGGGCTGACCGGCCTGGACGCCGTGTACGTGCCGGGCTGGGACTGCCACGGCATGCCGATCGAGATCCAGATCGAGAAGAAGTTCGGCAAGGGCCTGCCGGTGCAGGAAGTGCAGGCCAAGGCACGTGCCTACGCCACCGAGCAGATCGCCCGCCAGAAGGTGGACTTCGAGCGCCTGGGCGTGCTGGGCGACTGGGACCACCCCTACCTGACCATGAACTTCAGCAACGAGGCCGATGAGCTGCGTGCGCTGGGCAAGATCATGGAGAAGGGGTACGTGTTCCGTGGCCTGAAGCCCGTGAACTGGTGTTTCGACTGCGGTTCGGCGCTGGCCGAGGCCGAGGTCGAGTACAAGGACAAGACCGACCTGTCGATCGACGTGGGCTTCCCGTTCGCGGAGCCTGAGAAGCTCGCGCATGCCTTCCACGTGCCGGTGGCGCAGCTCGCAGGCAAGCCCGGCTGGGTGGTGATCTGGACCACCACGCCGTGGACCATCCCGAGCAACCAGGCGCTGAACATGCACCCGGAAGTGGAATACGCGCTGGTGGACACGCCGCGCGGCTTCCTGATCCTGGCCAAGGATCGCGTCGAGGAACAACTCAAGACCTATGCGCTGGAAGGTAGCGTGGTGGCCACTGCGCGCGGCGACGCGCTGTCGGAAATCCGCTTCCACCACCCGCTGGCCAAGGTCGATGCCGGCTACGCGCGCACCTCGCCGGTCTACCTCGGCGACTACGTGACCACCGATACCGGCACCGGCATCGTCCACTCGGCGCCCGCCTATGGTGTGGAAGACTTCCAGTCGTGCAAGGCGCACGGCATGCCCGACGCGGACATCATCAGTCCGGTGATGGGCGATGGCGTCTACGCCAGCACGCTGCCGCTGTTCGGCGGGCTGTCGATCTGGGCCGCGAATCCCAAGATCGTGGAGGTGCTGCGCGAGTCCGGCAACCTGTTCAACTCGCATAAGTACGAGCACAGCTACATGCACTGCTGGCGTCACAAGACGCCGATCATCTACCGCGCCACCTCGCAGTGGTTCGCGGGGATGGACGTGGAGCCGGTCGACAACGGCCCCACGCTGCGCGCGACCGCGCTGGCCGGCATCGAGGCCACCGAGTTCTACCCCGCCTGGGGCAAGCAGCGGCTGCACAACATGATCGCCAACCGCCCGGACTGGACGCTCTCGCGCCAGCGCCAATGGGGCGCGCCGATGGCGTTCTTCGTCCACAAGGAAACGGGCGCCCTGCATCCGCGCACGCCGGAGTTGCTGGAGCAGATTGCCCAGCGCGTGGAGGCGCACGGCATCGAGGCCTGGCAGGCGCTCGATCCGAAGGAATTGCTAGGCGATGAGGCCGCCGTCTACGAAAAGAACCGCGACACGCTCGACGTCTGGTTCGACTCCGGCACCACGCACTGGACCGTGATCCGGGGCTCGCACCGCGATGACCTCTACGATCCGGCTGCCGACACCCCCGATGGCCGCCTGGCGGACCTGTACCTCGAAGGCTCGGACCAGCATCGCGGCTGGTTCCACTCGTCACTGCTGACCGCCTCGATGCTGTACGGCAAGCCGCCGTACAAGGCGCTGCTGACCCACGGCTTCACCGTGGACGGCGAAGGTCGCAAGATGTCCAAATCGGTCGGCAACACCGTGTCGCCGCAGGACATCTCCAACAAGATGGGCGCCGAGATCATCCGCCTCTGGGTGGCTTCCACGGACTACTCCGGCGAACTGTCGATCTCGGACGAAATCCTGAAGCGCGTGGTGGAAGGCTATCGCCGGATTCGTAATACGCTGCGATTCCTGCTGTCGAACCTGACCGACTACGACCACGCCAAGCATGCGCTGCCGGCCTCGGAATGGCTCGAGATCGACCGCTACGCCGTGGCGCTGACGGACCGCCTGCAGAAGGAAGTGCTGTCGCACTACCAGGCGTACGAGTTCCACCCGGTGGTGGCCAAGCTCCAGACCTTCTGCTCGGAAGACCTGGGCGGCTTCTACCTGGACGTGCTCAAGGACCGTCTGTACACCACGGCGCCCGATTCGCAGGCCCGCCGCGCCGCCCAGAACGCGCTGTATCACATCACCCAGGCCATGCTGCACTGGATGGCGCCGTTCCTGTCGTTCACGGCCGAGGAAGCGTGGCAGGTCTTCGCCCACGGCACCGAGCACACGGACACCATCTTCACGAGCACGTACTACGCGGTGCCCGCCGTCGACAACGCCGACGATCTCCTACAAAAATGGCACGAAATCCGCGCCGTGCGCGCGGAGGTGACCAAGCAGCTGGAGTCGGTGCGTGTGGAAGGCGAGATCGGTTCGTCGCTGCAGGCCGAAGTCACGATCGCGGCCGGCGGCCCGGTGCTGGAGGCCCTGCAAAGCCTGCACGACGACCTGCGCTTCGTGCTGCTGACCTCGGCGGCCAAGGTCACGGCCGCGCCGGAAGGCGGCGACCTGCTCGTCACGGTCACGCCGTCGGCACACGCGAAGTGCGAGCGTTGCTGGCACTACCGCGCCGATGTGGGCCATAACCCCGAACATCCGACCCTTTGCGGCCGCTGCGACAGCAACCTGTTCGGCGCCGGTGAACACAGGAGCCACGCCTGATGGCATCGTCCTCCACCCGATCGACGCGCGCCACGCCGGCCCGCAAGAGTGCCAAGAGCCGAGGCAGTGCCAACGTCACGCCCTGGCTCTGGATGGCCTTCGCGCTGCTGGTGGTCCTGATCGACCAGTTCTTCAAGATCCTGATCACACGGTCGTTCCAATATGGCGAGTCGCGCCCGGTCACGCGCTTCTTCAACCTCGTGCTGGTCTATAACAAGGGCGCGGCGTTCAGCTTCCTGGCCGATGCCGGCGGCTGGCAGCGCTGGTTCTTCACGCTGCTGGGCGTGGTGGTGGGCGGGTTCATCGTCTGGCTGCTGTACCGCCATACGGGGCAGAAGCTGTTCTGCCTGGCGGTGTCGCTGATCCTCGGCGGCGCCATCGGCAATGTCGTGGATCGCGTGCTGTACGGCCATGTGATCGACTTCCTCGACTTCCACTGGCGCAACATGCATTTCCCGGCGTTCAACGTGGCCGATTGCGCCATCACGGTCGGCGCGGTGCTGCTGATTCTGGACGAACTGCGACGCGTTCGTCGTCACTGACTGGAACCCTGAGAGCCTACCCATGGATCTGCGAGGCAAGCACATCGTCCTTGGCCTGACCGGCGGCATCGCCTGCTACAAGTCGGCCGAGCTGGTCCGGCTGCTGACCAAGGCCGGGGCCACCGTGCAGGTGGCGATGACCGAGGCGGCAACGCATTTCATCACGCCCGTGACCATGCAGGCGCTGTCGGGGCGGCCCGTGTTCCTGTCGCAGTGGGACGCGCGCATCGACAACAACATGGCCCACATCGACCTCTCGCGCGAGGCCGATGCCATCCTGATCGCCCCGGCCTCCACCGATTTCCTGGCCAAGCTGGCCAACGGCCTGTGCGACGATCTGCTGACAACGCTCTGCATCGCGCGCGAATGCCCGCTGCTCGTGGCGCCAGCGATGAACCGCCAGATGTGGGCGGCCGCGCCCACCCAGCGCAACGCCGCGCAACTGCGCGCGGACGGCGTGGCGATTCTAGGCCCGGGCACCGGCGACCAGGCCTGCGGCGAGATCGGCGATGGCCGGATGCTGGAACCGGCGGAGATCGTCGAGGATCTCGTCGCCTTCTTCCAGCCCAAGCCGCTCGTCGGCAAGCGCGTGCTGATCACGGCCGGGCCGACCTTCGAGGCGATCGACCCCGTGCGCGGCATCACCAACCTGTCGTCGGGCAAGATGGGCTTCTCGATTGCCCGCGCTGCCCGCGAGGCCGGCGCCGACGTGCTGCTGGTGGCCGGCCCCACCGCGCTGCCCACGCCGCGCGGGGTGGTGCGCACCGATGTACGCAGCGCCCAGCAGATGCACGACACGGTGATGGCGCAACTGCGCGATGTCGACGTCTTCGTCGCCGTGGCGGCCGTGGCCGACTGGCGCCCTGCCGAGGTGTCCCGGCAGAAGCTCAAGAAGGCCAACGACACTGACACGCCGACGCTGCAATTCGTCCAGAATCCGGACATCCTGGCCGCCGTGGCGGCGCGCGCCGATGCGCCCTATTGCGTGGGGTTCGCCGCCGAAAGCGAGAACCTGGAGCAATACGGCGAGCAGAAGCGCCAGCGCAAAGGCGTGCCGCTGCTGGTGGGCAATATCGGCCACCACACCTTCGGCATGGACGACAACGAGATCGTGCTGTTCGATGCAGGCGGCATGACGCGGCTGCCGCGCGCCGACAAACTCTCCCTCGCACGCGACCTCGTGGCCGCTATCGGCCAGCGCCTGCCGCGCAAACCCGTCTGAGCCTCCGACCGCATGACTGCTGAGAATCGTCCCAAATTGCGCCTGTCGGTGCTCGACCAGAGCCCGGTGATTGCCGGCCACAGCGCGCGCGACGCGCTGGCCGCCACCGTCGAGCTGGCCCAACTCGCCGACGACCTGGGCTACACACGCTACTGGTGCGCCGAGCACCATGGCCTGCAGGGCGTGTGCAACCCGGCGCCCGAGGTCATGCTGGCGCGGCTCGGCAGTGTGACAAGCCGTATCAGGCTCGGCTCGGGCGGCGTGATGCTGCCCTACTACAGCCCCTTCAAGGTGGCCGAGCAGTTCCGCATGCTCGAGGGCCTGTTTCCCAACCGGATCGATCTTGGCGTGGGCCGCGCGCCCGGCGGCGACATGCGCACGGCACAAGCCGTGGCGATGGGCCAGTACAACCGGGGCGACCAGTTTCCGCAGCAGGTGCAGGACCTGGCCTGGCTGTTGCGCGGCGAGGTGCCGCCCGGCCACGTGGCCGAAGGCGTGCTGCTGCAACCCGCCATCGACACCCGGCCGGAACTCTGGGTGCTCGGCTCGAGCGATTTCGGCGGCGCGCTGGCCGCGAAACTCGGCCTCCGCTTTGCGTTCGCCCACTTCATCAATGCCCATGGCGGGCACGCCGTGGCCCAGCAGTACCGGGCCGGATTCGAGCCCGGCTACGAGGATGCCCCCTACAGCGCGGCCGCCGTCTTCGTGATCTGCGCCGATACCGAGGCGGAAGCGGCCGAACTGGAACGCGCCGTGGACATCCGCCGCCTGCAGATGGCGTATGGCGTCAACGCGCCGATTCCTTCGCTGGCCCAGGCAACTGATTTCACACCGAACGAGCGCGATCGCATGATTATCGAGCGCGAACGTCCGCGAACCATCTGCGGCACGCCCGAGGTGGTGGCCGAGCGCATGCTGGCGCTGCGCGAGCGCTTCGCGGCCGACGAGCTGGTGGTGCTGAGCGTGACAGCGTCGTACGCGGCGCGGCTGCGCACCTACCAGCTGCTCGCCGAGGCGTTCGACCTCTCCGGCGAAGCGGCCGACTGAGTCCCGCGCGCAGTTATCATCCCACCCCGCCTTCTTCAGATTTTTCCTGGCCCTTTGCAGGCCATTTACCCGGATTCGCACATGACCGCACCCCTGAACCCCGCCGTCGAAATCAAGGTCCTGGACGCCCGTCTCAATGATTGGGGTCTGCCGGCCTACCAGAGCGACATGGCCGCGGCCATCGACCTGCACGCCTGCGTGGACGGCCCGGTCAGCATCGCCCCCGGCACCGCCGCGCAACTGGTGCCGGCCGGCATCGCCGTGCACATGGGCAACCCCTACATGGCCGCCACCATCGTGCCGCGCTCGGGCCTGGGCCATAAGAAAGGTCTCGTACTCGGCAATTCGATCGGGGTGATCGACGCCGATTACCAAGGGCAAATCATGGTGAGTGTGTGGAACCGCAACGCGCCCGGCACCGAGCCGATCGTGATCCAGCCCGGCGAGCGCATCGCCCAGATGATGTTCGTACCGGTGCTGCGGCCCGTGTTCACGACCGTGACCGAGTTTTCGGCGGACACCGCCCGCGGCGCGGGCGGCTTCGGCTCGACCGGCGTGCATCACGCCAAGGCCGGCTGAGCGACGCTTTAAGGCTCGATCTTAGGTCTCGTTCTTAAGGCCCGATCAGGCCTGCGCGAAGATCAGCGCCACGCCGTTGGCGCTGGCCGCCGGGATCAGCGTGGCCTGTTGGCCAAGGTCCACCGTGGCAATCGACTGCGTGCCCCAGTGAGTGAGCGCTTTCGCCAGATCCGGCGTGCTAAGCCGAATTGCGGCGTAACCCGTCGTCTTGGCGCTGATGTGTAGCGTACCCGTCACCTCAGCCAGCGCATCGGCCGTCGCGATGACCAGTTCGGCGCCATCCACCGCGATGCGCGCGACGCGATCATCGGCAGAAATCGGCGTGCCGGCGGTCATCTCCGCATAGGCGGCAGCCGCCGCCCCCACCTGCCCCGCTTCCACGACCAGATAGGCCGCCTCGATGGCAGTGGCGCCGTTCGCGTGCGCCATCCACTCCGGACGCCACAGCAATTCCGGCGTGCGGTGCTCGCAGACGAAGTAACGCGCGCCAGGGGCCTCGTCGAGGGCCGTCACGCGGAAGGTAGCCGGGTGCTCCGAGCCGTCGTCCAGGCGCACTGGCCGGGAGAACTCGATCGGATCGGATGTCTTGTAGCCCGCCGCGCGCAGCCGCGCCGCCGTGGCGAAGGCATCGCGGCTCTTGCAGGACATCGCCGCGCAACCGTCGCCGCGCTGCTGGGCGTCCCAGTAGTACTGGCGGCTCGGGCTCGGCGCGGTCACGTGGAGCAGCTCGAGATAATCGCGCGCCAGCATGATGCAGTGGTTCTGCGAACCGAGCGTGTGATAGCCGCGCGGCGTCAATGTGAAGCCAAGGGCACGCCAATTGGCGGCGGCAGTATCGAGATCGCCGCAGACCACCACGGCGTGGTCAAACGGTTCGGAGACAGCCGTCATCGCTTATTCGAACTGGATATTGGCCTTGCGGGCCACGGCTTGCCACTTGTCGTGCTCGTGCCGCACCAGGTTGCCGAGGTCCGTCGGCGTGCCCACGGCGATCTCGAAACCCTGGGCCGACAACGCCTCGACCACCTTGGGCTGGCGGATCGATTCCGCCAGCGCGTCGTGCAGCCGCGTCACCGTGGCGGACTGCATGCCGGCCGGGCCGAACACGCCGATCCACGAATACGCCTCGAAGCCCTTGAAGCCCTGCTCGGCCACGGTCGGCACCTGCGGCAACTGCCGGATGCGGCTCGTGCCGGTCACGCCAAGCACCTTGATGGTCTTGGCCGCCACGTGCGCCTGCACCGCCGCGAAGCTGCTGAAGAACACGTCCACCTCGCCCGCCAGCACGGCCTGCACAGCCGGGCCGCCGCCCTTGTAGGGCACGTGGAGGAACTGCACGCCGGCCTCGGTGGCCAGTGCCTCGGCGGCCAGCTGGTTCAGGCTGCCAATGCCCGACGAGGCATAGCGAATGCCGCCCGGCTTGCCCTTGGCCAGTTCGATCAATTCCTTGACGTTCGATGCGCCGAGTGCCGGATTTGCGGCAATGACCAGCGGAAAGCGCACCAGCTGGGTAATCGGCGTGAAGTCCTTGAAGGTGTCGTACGGCAGGTTCTTGTACGCAAATGGGTTGATCGCGTGCGTATCGAACGCCATCAGTAGCGTCGTGCCGTCCGGCTTGGCGCGCGCCACGGTGCTGCTGGCGATCAGGCCGCCTGCGCCGGGCTTGTTGTCGACCACCACGGTCTGGCCGAGGCCAGTCTTCAGCCCCGGTTGCAACTGGCGCGCCACGATGTCCACGCTGCCACCCGGCGGGAACGGCAACACCATCGCAATCGGCCGGTTCCCGGCACCGGTTTCGGCATGGGTCACGGCGGCGAAGGACGCCAGGGACGTGGGCAGGGCCCCCATCGGCAGCGTCTTGAGCAGCAGGCGGCGAAGCCGCGCGCGTTCGGGAGAAGACATCGATAACTCAGGCTGGGCGGTCAACCGACCGCGTACAAAAAAAGAAAGGGCGGCACGCCGCCGCCCACTATTTTGCCCGATGATCGCCCACGTTGCTGGCGCGGGCGTCGTTGATCGCCCAGAAATGGAACAATCCACGAACAAACGGGCCGGCACTGAGGCCGGCCCGCCAAGCCCGGTGAGAGATTCAGGCCTCGGCGCGCTGTTCGCTTTCCGGTGCTTCCGGCGGTTCCGGATCAGCCTCGGAGAACGTCAGCTTGATCTGATCGCCCTCGTCCAGGTCCACGACCACCTTGCCGCCGGTCACAAGCTTGCCGAACAGCAGCTCGTCGGCAAGTGCCTTGCGGATCATGTCCTGGATCAGGCGCTGCATCGGCCGCGCACCCATCAGCGGATCGAAGCCCTTCTTGGCCAGGAACTTGCGCAGCTTCTCGGTGAAGCTCGCTTCCACCTTCTTCTCATGCAGCTGCTCTTCCAGCTGCATCAGGAACTTGTCCACCACGCGCAGGATGATCTCCTCATCCAGCGAGCGGAAGCTGATGGTCGCGTCCAGGCGGTTGCGGAACTCCGGCGTGAACATGCGCTTGATGTCAGCCATCTCGTCGCCCTGCTCGCGCGCACTCGTGAAGCCGATCGTGGCGCGGTTCATGGTTTCCGCCCCCGCGTTCGTGGTCATGATGATGATCACGTTGCGGAAGTCAGCGCGCCGGCCGTTGTTGTCGGTCAGCGCACCATGGTCCATCACCTGCAGCAGGATATTGAAGATATCCGGATGTGCCTTTTCGATCTCATCGAGCAGCAGCACGCAGTGCGGCTTCTTCGTCACAGCTTCAGTCAGCAAACCACCCTGATCAAAGCCGACATAGCCCGGAGGCGCGCCAATCAGCCGGCTGACCGCGTGGCGTTCCATGTATTCGGACATGTCGAAGCGCAGCAGCTCGATGCCCATGATGAACGCGAGTTGCTTGGCGACTTCGGTCTTGCCGACGCCGGTCGGGCCGGAGAACAGGAACGAGCCGATCGGCTTGTCCGTCTTGCCCAGGCCAGCCCGCGACATCTTGATGGCCGACGACAGCGCCTCGATGGCCGGATCCTGCCCGAACACCACCGACTTCAGGTCGCGATCCAGCGTCTGCAGCTTGCTGCGGTCGTCCTGGTTCACGCTCTGCGGCGGGATGCGCGCGATGCGCGAGACGATGTCCTCGATCTCGCCCTTGCCAATGGTCTTCTTCTGCTTCGACTTCGGCAGGATACGCTGCGCAGCGCCTGCCTCATCGATCACATCGATGGCCTTGTCCGGCAGATGACGGTCGGTGATGAAGCGCGCCGACAGCTCGGCGGCCGCAGTCAGCGCCGCCGCCGCGTACTTGACGCCGTGGTGCTCCTCGAAGCGCGACTTCAGGCCGCGCAGAATCTGCACGGTCTGGTCCACGGAGGGCTCGACCACGTCAATCTTCTGGAAACGACGCGACAACGCCGCATCTTTCTCGAAAATGCCGCGATATTCGGTGAACGTGGTCGCACCAACGCACTTGAGCGCCCCCGACGACAGCGCCGGCTTGAGCAGGTTGCTGGCGTCCAGCGTGCCGCCCGATGCGGCGCCCGCGCCAATCAGCGTGTGGATTTCGTCGATGAACAGGATCGCGTTCGGATTGTCCTTGAGCGACTTCAGCACACCCTTCAGGCGCTGCTCGAAATCACCCCGGTACTTGGTGCCGGCCAGCAGCGCGCCCATGTCGAGCGAGTACACGACTGCCTTTTCCAGGATGTCGGGCACCTCGTTCTTGGTGATGCGCCACGCCAGGCCCTCGGCGATGGCGGTCTTGCCCACGCCAGCCTCGCCCACCAGCAGCGGGTTGTTCTTGCGTCGGCGGCACAGCACCTGCACCACGCGCTCCACCTCGGAATCCCGGCCGATCAGCGGATCGATCTTGCCGGCCTTGGCCAGGGCGTTCAGGTTCTGGGTGTATTGCTCGAGCGGGCTTTCCTTGCCGTCACCGCCCTCGCCCTCGGCATTGCCCTCGCCGTGCTTGGCCGGCTCGGACTGGTCCTTGCGGATGCCGTGGCTGATGAAATTGACGACATCGAGGCGTGTTACGCCCTGCTGTTGCAGGTAGTAGACCGCATGTGAGTCCTTTTCGCCGAAGATAGCTACCAGAACGTTGGCGCCGGTGACTTCCTTCTTGCCGTTGGACGTGGACTGCACGTGCATGATGGCGCGCTGAATCACACGCTGGAAGCCCAGCGTGGGTTGCGTGTCCACCTCGTCCGACCCCGGGACGACCGGGGTGTTATCGGCAATGAAGTTCTTCAGGCTGGTGCGCAAGTCCTCGATGTTGGCTGCGCACGCGCGCAGCACTTCGGCTGCCGTCGGGTTGTCGAGCAACGCCAGCAGCAGGTGTTCCACGGTAATGAACTCGTGGCGCGCCTGGCGGGCTTCGACAAAAGCCATGTGCAGGCTTACTTCCAATTCTTGCGCAATCATGCTTCCTCCATCACGCACTGCAACGGGTGGCCCGCCTGCCGCGCATGGGTTGATACAAGCTCGACCTTGGTCGCTGCGATATCCCGCGTGTAGATACCGCAAACGCCCTTGCCTTCCCGGTGCACGGTGAGCATGATCTGCGTCGCCGTTTCCCGGTCCCTGCTGAAATACTGCTGCAGGATCATCACGACGAACTCCATCGGTGTGTAGTCGTCGTTGAGCAGGACCACCTTGTACATCGCCGGGGGTTTGAGCTGTTGCTCCTTCCGTTCGATGACGGTGCCTGTCTCGCGTTGTGGGGTATTCGCCAGCCGTGTCGCCATGGCTTTATTCTAACCCTTACTCACAAGTCTGCAATTTGGGGAAATGGCCACGTATTCAAGGGCCACACCTTCGGAAAGTTCCAACGTGTCCGAACGCACGGAAATGCCGCAAACGACTTACGCCGCACGTCCGTGGTGCACCGCGCCCGGCCTTCGGGCGGGCTGCACGCCTCCCCAAAGGTACCATTCCGGGCCGTTTCAATCCCGCCACACCCTACGCCGAGTGGGGAATCTGCCAGCTTGACAGTATGGTGGTTTGCCAGAAAAATCGGTCGCACATCCAGGCCCGGCCGGCGAGCCAAACGTACAAGGCCGGCCCGGATGATTCCGTGAGCAGGGAGGCCCACGACCGGCGTCGGCATGACGTTTTCCACCTGATTATCAGGCGGATCGCAATGTCTTGCCACGCGCTCCACAAGACCTGGCGATTCCCACCGGCCGGATCCGACAAGGACCGGCCCGGCGGGCGTGCCGGCGTCATGCGGCTGGCCACAGGTTTCCCCGCTTGAAAATCTGTTTTTTCGTTGGGGGAGTTTATGGCTAGCGGTATCGTCAAATGGTTCAATGACGCCAAGGGTTTCGGTTTTATCAAGCCGGACGATGGCGAGGAAGAACTGTTTGCGCACTTTTCGGCGATCCAGATGGCGGGTTTCAAGACGCTGAAGGAAGGCCAGCGCGTGGTGTTCGAGGTGGTGCAGGGCCCTAAGGGCAAGCAGGCCACGAATATCCAGGACGCACAGTAAAAGTCGCGCCGCGACCGCACGGGCCCCAGAGCCGCGGCGGTCAAACGGATGCGGGGGGACGCGCTCCCCCGGAACGGGATCCTGTGCCACGCTGGCCCGCCAGCGCGGCACGCTGCAGTAGCGGTTCACAAGCGATACGCCACGCATCCAACAAGACGCCCGGTGAGAACCGGGCGTCTTGCTTTGTACCGTCGCTTTGTACGGTCGGCGCGGCTTGCGTCAGCCCGTCCACCCCTCGATATTCAGCCCGCTGGCCAGCTCGGCCGCCTCGCGACTGACCTTGCGCACCGACTGCCCGAAACTCCAGACATGCCCTTCCGGGTCGCGCGCCGAATAGACGCGGTCCCCATAGAACTGGTCTTCCGGCTCCCGCACGATCACCGCACCGGCAGCACGCGCCCGCTCGCAATGCTCGTCGAGCCCATCCGGCATGTGCACATGCACCGCCTGCGTGTTCTTGCCGCCGACCGACGCCGGGCTGGCCGTGTAGTCGGCCCACTCGCTGCCCACCATCAGGTAGCTGTCGCGATAGCGCATTTCCGAATGCACGAGATGGCCTTCCTTGTCGGTAATCACCATCACGCGCTCGAAGCCAAACGCGCGTTCGAGCCAGTCGAGCGCGGTCAGCGGATCCTTGTAGAACAGCGCAGCGCCAAGCGCGCGTCTCCCAAACGGGTCATCCATGACTGTCTCCTCGTAAAACACTGACTTCTGATGTTGTAGCGGATGGCGAGGTCAATCGCCAGAAGGGGCCATGCCGTCTACACCGGCAGCCTGACCACGCCACCATACAGCGAGGGCGTGCTGTGGCACTCCCCCAAGCCAACAAAAAACCCCGGTCGCCTGTCAGCCACCGGGGTTCTTTGCTTGGAATCGGCCGATAACGCCCGAAACCTCCTTACATATTGTCAATCATCACCTGCCCGAACCCCGAGCAGGACACCTGCGTGGCGCCTTCCAGCAGCCGTGCGAAGTCGTAGGTCACCTTCTTCGACTGGATCGATTTTTCCATCGACGCGATGATCAGGTCGGCCGCTTCGGTCCAGCCCATGTGGCGCAGCATCATTTCCGCCGAGAGGATCTCCGAGCCCGGATTCACATAATCCTTGCCGGCATATTTCGGCGCGGTGCCATGGGTGGCTTCGAACATGGCCACCGTGTCGGACATATTCGCGCCCGGCGCAATGCCGATGCCGCCCACCTGGGCTGCCAGCGCGTCGGAGACATAATCGCCATTCAGGTTGAGCGTGGCGATGACCGAGTACTCGGCCGGACGCAGCAGGATCTGCTGCAGGAAGGCATCGGCAATGGCGTCCTTGATGACGATGTCCCGGCCCGTCTTCGGGTTCTTCAGCTTGCACCACGGACCGCCATCCACCAGTTCCGCGCCGAATTCCTGCAGCGCCAGTTCGTAGCCCCAGTCACGGAAGCCACCCTCGGTGAACTTCATGATGTTGCCCTTGTGCACCAGCGTGACCGACGGCTTGTCGTTGTCGATGGCATACTGGATTGCCTTGCGCACCAGCCGCTGGGTGCCCTCGCGCGACACAGGCTTCACGCCGATGCCCGATGTCTCCGGGAATCGGATTTTCTTGACGCCCATCTCGTCCTGCAGGAACTTGATCAGCTTCCTGGCGCCTTCGCTGCCCGCTTCCCATTCGATACCGGCATAGATATCTTCCGAATTCTCGCGGAAGATCACCATGTCGATCTTCTCCGGCTCGCGCACCGGCGAGGGCACGCCCTTGAAGTAGCGCACCGGGCGCAGGCAGACGTAGAGGTCGAGTTGCTGGCGCAGCGCCACGTTCAGGGAGCGGATGCCACCACCCACCGGGGTGGTCAGCGGGCCCTTGATCGACACCACGTAGTCCTTCACCACCTGCAGGGTCTCGTCCGGCAGCCACACGTCCGGGCCGTAGAGGCGCGTGGACTTCTCGCCGGCGTAGATCTCCATCCAGGCCAGCTTGCGCTTGCCGCCGTAGGCCTTTGCCACGGCGGCGTCCACCACCTTGAGCATCACCGGGGTGATATCCACACCCGTGCCGTCGCCCTCGATGTACGGAATGATGGGATTGTCCGGCACGTTGAGCGAGGAATCGGCGTTGACCGTGATCTTCTCGCCTGCCGGGACCTTGATGTGCTGGTACATGAACGTCTCCACTTGCGGGTTGTGTCGCTGCCCGGCCAGTGCCCGGCAGTGTCAATGCGTGACTGATGCGAAGCATTGTAGAGGGGAACCCCGCCGCGCCGCTCGGTCAGCATGGATATTGTCAAATGAGTCTTATATAAGACATAAGACTAATCTTATTATTATGCAACAGGGATTTGGGATTCGCCAAATCGGGCCGCTGCCGCTGCACGCCGGCGGCTGGCATACTTCGCGCCCATGACCCTGATTGCCCTGAACAAGCCGTTCAATACGATGAGCCAGTTCTCCGCGCATCCTACGCGGCCAACGCTGGCGGACTGCGTGCGCGTGCCCGGCGTCTATCCCGCCGGCCGGCTCGACGCCGACAGCGAGGGCCTGCTGCTGCTGACCGATGATGGCGCGCTCCAGGCCCGCATCGCGGACCCGCACCACAAGCTAGCCAAGACCTACCTGGCCCAGGTCGAGGGGGTGCCCGATGCCGCCGCGCTGGCCGCGCTGCGCGCCGGCGTCGATCTTGGCGATTTCCGCACGCAGCCGGCCTCGGCGCGCATCATCGACGCCCCAAGCTGGCTCTGGACGCGCGATCCGCCGATCCGCTTCCGTGCGGCCATCCCCACCACCTGGGTGGAATTGCAGATCCGCGAAGGCAAGAACCGCCAGGTCAGGCGGATGACCGCCGCCGTAGGGTTTCCCACGCTGCGGCTGGTGCGCGTGGGCATCGGCGCGCTGGCCTTGCCTGAGTTGGGACTGGCGCCGGGCGCCTGGTGCGAGATCGACCCGGCCGTGCTCGGGCTGCCGCAGCCGTCGCCGAGGCCACCCCCTCGCCCGCAGGCGCGCCCACCGGTAAGGCGCCGTTACAAATAGTGACAAGCGCGACGTCAACGGCACGATTGCGCACGCCGTTTCAGAGGGCAGACGGGTCAGGCACCGCCCCGTCGAATCCCTTACGCAGAACCCACTTTGAGGTACTCGCAATGAAAAAACTGATCGCTGCCCTGGTTGTCGGACTGTTCGCCACCGGCGCGTTTGCCCAGGCTCCGGCCGCTCCCGCCACGGACGCTGCGCCGGCCGCCAAGGAAGCCACCAAGCCCGCGAAGACCAGCAAGAAGAAGCACACGAAGCACGCCTCCACCAAGAAGGCACCTTCGGCAACCACCACCCAATAAGGGCGGTGCTGCGGCGGCCCGGCGCAAGCCCGGCGTGCCGCCCCTGGGAAAGGCAGGCGCGCATCGGCGGCCTGCCTTTTTTCATGCGCCGGTGCGTCCGCGCAAGCGCGGGGACGCCGGGCTGCGCTATGCTCTCGGCGGTCGAACTTCCAAATCTCCTCCCAAGCCATGCAACTCGTGCCCAAGATTCTGCTGGCCGCCGCCGCCGCCGCGCTGACGTCCTTCGCCAGCCTCGCCCAGGGGCAGTCCGCGCTGCCCGTGATTCCGCTGACGGCCGGCATGTATGCCATCCAGGCCGAGGTGGCCGCCTCGCCCGAGGCGCGCGAGCGCGGCCTGATGTATCGCAAGACCATGCCCGCCAACGCCGGCATGCTATTCGTTTTCGATGAAAAAGCCGGTCACTGCTTCTGGATGAAGAACACGAACCTTCCGCTCTCGATCGCCTTCCTGGCCGACGACGGCAGCATCGTGAACATCGAGGACATGGCCCCGCAGAGCGAGGACAACCACTGCCCGCGCGCGGCGGTGCGCTATGCGCTCGAGATGAACAAGGGGTGGTTCGCGCAGAAGGGCATCAAGCCGGGCGCGAAGATCGGCGGCCTGCCGCAGGCGCGGCAGGCGCAATAAGATGGCGCAATAAGCCGGCGCAATCACACGTTCCCGGGCGCGGCGCAGACCGCCACGCCGGCGGGCGCTTAGTCGCGGAAGTTGTTGAAGTCCAGCGGCGCGTCGGAAACATCCTTGCGCAGCAGCGCGATCACCGACTGCAGGTCGTCCCGCTTGGTGCCGGAGACGCGCACGGCGTCGCCCTGGATGCTGGCCTGCACCTTGATCTTGCTGTCCTTGATCATGCGGACGATCTTCTTGGCCAGGTCGCCGGTCACGCCCTTCTTGATCGTGATGACCTGCTTGAGCTTGTCGCCGCTCATCTTCTCGGTCTTGCCGTAGTCGAGGAAGCGCACGTCCACGTTACGCTTGGCCATCTTGTTGATGAGCACGTCCTTGACCTGGCCGAGCTTGAAGTCATCATCGGCAAACGCGGTCAGCTCGCCTTCTTTCTGTTCCACACGGGCGTCGGAGCCCTTGAAGTCGAAGCGCGTGGAAATTTCCTTGTTGGACTGCTCCACGGCGTTCTTCACTTCCACCATATTGGCTTCACACACTACGTCGAACGACGGCATTTTCGATTCTCCTACGTATAATCGGGCCTACCCCGCAGTCCGGGTCGCCCGCCGCGGCGGCCGCAAACCCTTCCCTTGATGGCAGATTTCCACGAATTCTATCCCCTGCGCCGGCACAATACATTCGGTTTCGATGTCCGGGCGCGACTCGCGGCCCACATTCGCACCGAAGCCGACCTGCTGGCCGCGCTGGCCGACCCGCGCGCGCAGGGCCTGCCACTGGTGGTGCTGGGCGGCGGCAGCAACGTGGTGCTGACCGGCGACCTCGACGCGCTGGTGCTGCTGATGGAAATCCCCGGCTACGCGGTGGCGGATGACGGCAACGACTGGCTGGTCACCGCCGGCGCCGGCGAAAACTGGCACGGGCTGGTAGGCTGCACCATTGCGGACGGCCTGCCCGGGCTGGAAAACCTCGCCCTGATCCCCGGCACGGCCGGCGCGGCGCCGATCCAGAACATCGGCGCCTATGGCGTGGAGCTGCGCGAGCGCTTCGCCAGCCTGCGTGCCTATGACCGCCAGACTGGCGCCTTCGTCACTCTGGACCGCGAACAATGCGCCTTCGGCTACCGTGACAGCCTGTTCAAGCGCGACGGGCGCGACCGCTACCTGATCACCACCGTCACGCTGCGCCTGCCAAAGGCGTGGGCGCCGGTACTCAACTATGGCGAACTGGCGCGGGAACTGGAGTCGGTAGCCGCGCCCGATGCGGCCCAGGTCCGCGACGCCGTGGTGGCCATCCGCTCACGCAAGCTGCCGGACCCGGCCCAGATCGGTAATGCTGGCAGTTTCTTCAAGAATCCCGTGGTCGATGCCGCGCTGCGCAACGCGCTGCTGGCCGCGCACCCGTCGCTGGTCAGTTATCCACAGCCCGACGGCGGCTACAAGCTCGCGGCGGGCTGGCTGATCGATCAATGCGGGTTCAAGGGGTTCGATGACGGCCCGGTGGGCGTCTACGGCAAGCAGGCGCTGGTGCTGGTGCACCACGGCGGCGGCACGGGTGCCGCGCTGCTCAAGCTGGCGGACCGCATCGCCGATACGGTCCAGGCGCGTTTCGGCGTGCGGATCGAGCCGGAGCCGGTGATCCTCTGAGGCCGCCGCGCGGCCCCCTCACCCTGGCAAATCAGCCAAAGTGGCAGACGTAGTCCAGCGTCTCGGTCACTTCGATATCGAAATTGCTGTTGCCGGGCACGTCGAACTGCTGGCCCGCGCCATAGGTCTTCCATTCCTCCGAGCCAGCCAGACGCACGCGGCAGCTGCCGCCGTTGATCTCCATGATCTCCGGCGCGCCCGTGTTGAAGTTCAGCGTGGCCGGGAAGATCACGCCCAGCGTCTTGCGCGTGCCATCGGGAAACACCACCGTGTGGCTCACGCACTTGCCGTCAAAGTACAGGTTGGCCTTCTTGACCACGGAAACATTGTCGAACTGACTCATTTGTTCACTCTCCTCAGGGATTTGGATGAATATCGATTGACTTGACCGGAATTTGGCCGAATGACGGCGGACGTAAAAACGGGGCCCTTGCGGGCCCCATTTCGTCGGGTGTGGTGCGGTGTTCAGTAACGGCCGCAGAGCAGGAATTCCATCAGCGCCTTCTGCACGTGGAGACGGTTCTCGGCTTCCTCCCAGACCACGCTGCGCGGGCCGTCGATGACCGCCGCTTCCACTTCCTCGCCACGGTGGGCGGGCAGGCAGTGCATGAACAGCGCGTCATCGGTGGCGCGGTCCATCATCGCCGTGGTCACCATCCAGTCCTGGAACGCGCGCTTGCGCACGTCGTTCTCGGCCTCGAAGCCCATGCTGGTCCAGACATCGGTGGTC
Source organism: Cupriavidus sp. 2KB_3 (assembly GCF_052115685.1). NCBI lineage: Bacteria > Pseudomonadati > Pseudomonadota > Betaproteobacteria > Burkholderiales > Burkholderiaceae > Cupriavidus > Cupriavidus sp. 2KB_3. The sequence goes on along the minus strand of NZ_JBFRHD010000010.1, from coordinate 8,961 downwards.
ACCAGGTGCGCGCCCTGGCAGGCATCGAGCGGATTATCGAACACCTTGACGAGGTGCGCGGCCGTGGCCGGCACCATGGCCGGCTCGAGCTGATACCCCGGCGGGGCCGAGAAATGGAACGTGAAACCCAGACGCTCGGCGGCCTGGATCCAGGTGTACGCCATGTTGTTGGCATCGCCGATCCACGCCACGGTCTTGCCCGCAATGCTGCCGCGCTGCTCGATGTAGGTGAAGATATCGGCCAGCACCTGGCACGGATGGTATTCGTTGGTGAGCCCGTTGATGACCGGCACGCGCGAATGCGCGGCAAAGCGCTCCAGGATCTCCTGGCCGAACGTGCGGATCATGATGATGTCCACCATGCGCGAGATCACCTGGGCGGCGTCCTCGATCGGCTCGCCACGGCCCAGCTGGGAATCACGCGTGTTCAGGAACACCGCATGGCCGCCGAGCTGATGGATGCCGGCTTCGAACGAGAGGCGCGTGCGCGTGGAATTCTTCTCGAAGATCATGGCCAGCGTGCGGTCGTGCAGCGGGTGCCATGTCTCGTAGTTCTTGAACTTGGCCTTGAGGATCCGCGCGCGGTCCAGCAGGTATTCGTACTCTTCGGGTCCGAAATCGCTGAACTGGAGGTAATGCTTGATCGGGGTTGGGCTCATAAAACAAAGAAGGCGGCTCGATCAGGACACGCAACCCGGAAGCCGGAACTGGCTGTCCCTGAGGGTCGGAGCGTGTCGCGGAGCCGCCTTTCGCGTCGCTTACGCAATGTAATTGCAAGAATCATAAGGGATTATTTCAGCTTTGGCGAGCCCGGGCAGACCCGCCCGCATGCGCCCGCTGACAGCTTCCCGACAGGATTCGCCCCTATGCGCAGGTCTTATATAAGATATAATACTGGCTGATTCACGCGGGGCCCCGGGCATACCCATGCCACCGCCCGCCGTCGGCATCAAAAGTGCCCCCGCAGACAAAGCGCCCCGCTCTCCCATCCGGATGCGTGCGAACCAATCGCCAGCCGGACACGTCAAACGGGCGCCCGTCCAGCGGGTTTACCGTCGAGTCACCGTCTTATCCCCGCAGTCTCATGACCACCCCCAACGTTCGCGAATACTTCATCCAAGGCGTCACCAAGGAAGGCAAGACCTTTCGACCGAGCGATTGGGCGGAGCGGCTGTGCGGCGTGATGGCGCAATTTCGCCCCGAGGGCGACACCGGCGACCCCCGCCTGACCTACTCGCCCTATGTGCGGCCCGTGATCGTCGCCGGCGTGAAAAACGTCGTGGTCGATACCCGCCTGCGCGACATCGAGCCGAAGGCGCTCGACTTCGTCCTCAACTTCGCCCGTGACAACAACCTCCAGGTGGTGGAAGCCTGCTTCCTGAACGACTGAAGGTCCCTGGCCGGCCCGGACACCCGGGCCAGGCTGGCGCCAGAACGCAAAAAAGCTCGTCGCGATGACGAGCTTTTTTCATACCGGACCGATGCCGATCCGGCGCACTGCATACTCCTTGGACTGCAACAGGACCGCCGGAGCGGCCCATGCGGCAATCAGGCAGCCATCGACTTGATAGCAGCCGACAGGCGCGACTTGTGACGTGCAGCCTTGTTCTTGTGCACGATCTTCTTGTCGGCGATGCTGTCGATCACGGTCTGCGACTGCTTGAAGATCTCGGCAGCGGCGGCCTTGTCACCAGCGTCGATTGCCTTGCGAACGGCCTTGACGGCGGTGCGCAGGCGCGAACGCAGGCTGGAGTTGTGGGCGTTCTGGGCGACGGCCTGGCGCGCGCGCTTGCGGGCTTGTGCGGAATTTGCCATGTAATTTCTTCCTGAATTCAGAATGCGCGCCCGGGGCGACGCAATAATTTGGGACGCAACAATTAAGTCACATCGTGCGACCCGGGATGCTCTGACACACGAATCCGGAACGCGACTGTCCTTTGCGAATCGGCGATTATACACACATGCCGGCGCGGTGGGCAAGACCGATACGCGCCTGCCGCATCCTGGACGTGCCGCGCGGCCCGATCCGTATAATAGCCGCCACATTCCCAGCCGGCCCCCGCCTCATACGTGGCGCCGCAGCAACTTTCACGGCCCATCTTGAACCTGCTCAAAGCGCTCGCCACCATCAGCAGCCTGACCATGCTCTCCCGCGTCACGGGGCTGGTGCGCGAAATCCTGATTGCCCGGGCCTTCGGTGCCTCGGACATGACCGACGCCTTCAATGTGGCGTTCCGTATACCCAACCTGCTGCGCCGGGTCTTTGCCGAGGGCGCATTCTCGCAGGCTTTCGTGCCGATCCTGAATGAGTACCACGGCAAACGCGGGCCGGACGAGACCCGCCACCTGATCGACGCGGTGACCACGGTGATGTCCTGGGTGCTCGTGGCGGTGTCCGTGCTGGGCGTGATCGGCGCCCCGGTCGTGATGACGGTGGTGGCAACCGGCTTCCGGGGCGATTCCGAGACCTACAACGCCGCCGTGTTCATGACGCGCGTCATGTTTCCCTACATCGGCCTGATCTCGATGGTGGCGCTGGCGTCGGGCATCCTCAATACCTGGCGCAACTTCGCCGTGCCGGCCTTCACGCCGGTGCTGCTGAACCTCTGCCTGATCGTGGCGGCGCTGTTCGTCGGCCCGCACATGAGCCAGCCAATCTATGCCCAGGCCTGGGGCGTGCTGGCGGGCGGCGTGCTCCAGCTGGTCATCCAGGTCCCGGCGCTGCGCCGGCTTGGCGTGATGCCGCGGCTCTCGTTCAACCTGCGCGCGGCCTGGTCGGATGCCGGCGTGCGGCGGGTGATCCGCCAGATGCTGCCGGCGCTGCTGGCCGTGTCGGTGGCGCAGATCAGCCTGATCATCAACACGAATATCGCCTCGCACCTGGCCGCCGGCAGCGTCTCGTACCTGACCTATGCGGACCGCCTGATGGAATTCCCGACCGCGCTGCTGGGCGTGGCGCTGGGCACCATCCTGCTGCCGAGCCTCTCGCGCGCCAGCGCCACGGACGACCGCGAGGAGTACTCGGGCCTGCTCGACTGGGGCCTGCGCCTGACCTTCCTGCTGGCCGTGCCCGCCGCCGTGGGCCTGTTCGTGTTCGGCACGCCGCTGACGGCCGTGCTGTTCCACTATGGCAAGTTCGACGCCCACGCGGTGGAAATGACGCGCCAGGCGCTGGTGTCGTACGGCGCCGGCCTGGTGGCGCTGATCCTGATCAAGATCCTGACGCCAGGCTTCTACGCGCGGCAGGACATCCGCACGCCGGTCAAGATCGCGCTGCTGGTGCTGGTCATCACGCAGGCTTCGAACTATGTCTTCGTGCCGCTGCTGGGCCACGCCGGGCTGGCGCTGTCGATCAGCTTCGGCGCCACGGTCAACGCACTGCTGCTGTTCTTCGGCCTGCGCCGGCGCGGTTTCTACCGGCCGGCCCCGGGCTGGGGCCTGTTCCTCGCCCGACTGCTCGCGGCGGTGCTGATCCTGGCGGGCATGCTGCTGTGGTTTGCCCGGAACTTCGACTGGGTGGCCATGGGCGCCACGCCGCTTGCGCGCATCGCGCTGATGGCGTCGTGCCTGGTACTTGCGGCGGTGGTCTACTTCGGTACACTGTGGATCATGGGGCTGCGTTACGCCGCCTTCCGGCGCCGCGCCGGCTAGTCAGGAACCCGCAATGACATCCACGAAAGTCCTGGATTACTTCGCCAGCCTCGTGGCCGACGAAAACGGCATCCCGCTGACGGAAACCGCGCTCTCCATCGCCCAGGACGCGTACCCGGACCTCGACCTCCAAGCCGAACTGGCCTCGCTCGACGTACTGGCGCTGCGGCTCAAGCGGCGGATCGCCGAGGGCACGCCCGCCATCCAGCGCCTGCGCCTGCTCAATCATTTCTTCTACCGCGATCTCGGTTTCGGCGCCAACGCCAACGACTACTACGATCCCGACAATTCCTACCTGAACGTGGTGCTGCGCCAGCGACGCGGCATTCCGATCACGCTGGCCGTGCTCTATATGGAGCTGGGGCAGCAGATCGGGCTGCCGCTCAAGGGCGTGTCGTTCCCGAATCATTTCCTCGTGCGCATGACCATTCCCGCCGGCGAGGTGGTGCTGGACCCGCTCACCGGGGAGACGCTGTCGAAGGAGCAATTGCAGGAGATGCTGGACCCCTACCTCGAACGGGAGGGGATTTCGGACCCGAACCAGGTGCCGCTGGGGCTGTTCCTGCAGGTGGCGAGCCACCGCGAGATCGTCGCCCGCCTGCTGCGCAACCTGAAGGCGATCTACCTGCAGGAGTCGCGCTGGCAACGGCTGCTGGCGGTGCAGAACCGCCTGGTGATCCTGTTGCCGAATTCGATAGAGGAAGTGCGCGACCGGGGGCTGGCCTATGCCAACCTGGAGTGCTTCCGGCCGGCGCTGGAGGACCTGGAAGCCTACGTCCAGGCCCGTCCCGATGCGGCGGATACTACCCAGATCCGCGACCGCATGCCGGCGCTGCGGATGATGAGCCGCAGCCTCAGTTAAATTCCCGGATCAGTCCTTGAGATCCGCGCGGGCGCGCGGCTTGCCGCGCACCAGCTTCCACAGTCCGCCCAGCACCAGCGGCACCACCGCCGCGCCAATGCCCGCCAGCACGATCAGGTTCAGGTACTGCTTGATGAAGGGCAGATTGCCGAAGAAGTAGCCGGCGAACACCAGCCCGCAGACCCAGGCCACCGCGCCAAGCACGTTGAACATCTGGAAGCGCGCGAACGTCATCTGCGACACCCCCGCCACGAACGGCGCGAAGGTCCGTACGATCGGGATGAAGCGCGCCATCACCAGGGTCTTGCCGCCGTGCCGCTCATAGAAGTCGTGCGTCTTGCGCAGCGCCTTCTGGTCCAGGAAGCGCCATTGGTGGTCGAACACCTTCGGCCCGATCCAGCTCCCCACGAAGTAGTTGACCGTATTGCCCGTGATCGCGGCCACCAGCAGCAGCCCGCAGAGCACCCACTCGTTCATCGCGCCGGTGGCGCACATCGCGCCGGCAATGAACAGCAGCGAGTCGCCGGGCAGGAACGGCAGCACCACCAGGCCGGTCTCGGCAAAGACGATGGCGAACAGGATGCCGTACACCCAGACGCCATAGTCCTGAACGAACTGGCCGAGGAATTTGTCGATGTGCAGGACCATGTCCAGCAGTTGCAATACGGTGTCCAAACTGATCCCCTAGAAGAAGGTCCCCATGATACAAGAGCCGCCGGGCGAGTCCGTCACCCGGCGGGCCGAAGTGTGCCGAAAAGGTGTCCGGCCGCACGTATAATCGCCGCATGCCTGCCGACGCCCTCCGCACCACCCAGCCCAGCCGTCCCATCCGCGCCCTGCCGGACCAGTTGATCAGCCAGATCGCCGCCGGCGAAGTGGTGGAGCGGCCCGCCTCGGTGGTCAAGGAACTGCTCGAAAATGCACTCGATGCCGGGGCCACGCAGCTGGCCATCCGGCTCGAGGAAGGCGGCGTGCGGCGCATGGTCATCACGGACAACGGCTGCGGCATTCCTGCCGACGAACTGCCCGTGGCCCTCACGCGCCACGCCACCAGCAAGATCGCCTCGCTCGACGAACTGGAATCCGTGCTCACGCTCGGCTTCCGGGGCGAGGCGCTCGCGTCCATCGCGTCGGTCTCGCACCTCGTGCTGACCAGCCGCACCGCCAATGCCGCCCATGCCACCCAGGTCAGCGCCGACACCGGCCACCTCCAGCCCGCCTCGGGCGGGGTCGGCACGATGGTCGATGTGCAGCACCTGTACTTCAACACGCCAGCGCGCCGAAAGTTCCTTAAAACGGAACAAACCGAGCTGGGGCACTGCCTGGAGATGATCCGGCGGGTGGCGCTGGCGCGGCCCGATGTCACGATTTCGGTCCATCACAACGGCAAGCCGCTCGAGCACTGGAACGGCGGCGACGTGGCCACGCGCACCGCGCAGGTGCTGGGCACCGACTTCGCGCGCGCCCGGCTGGCGCTGGACGAGGAAGCCGGCACCCTGCACCTGTATGGCTTCGCGGGGCTGCCCACGGCGTCCCGGGGGCGGCCGGACCAGCAGTATTTCTTCGTCAACGGCCGCTTTGTGCGCGACAAGCTGCTCAACCACGCCGTGCGCAGCGCCTATCAGGACGTCCTGCATGGCGACCGCTTCCCGTCGTACGTGCTGTGCCTGGACCTGCCGCCGGAAATGGTCGATGTGAACGTGCATCCATCGAAGATCGAAGTGCGCTTCCGCGAATCCCGCGCGGTGCACCAGTTCGTCTACCACGCCGTGCAGCGCTGCCTGGCGCGGCAGGCCGGCGAACAGGGCGACAGCCTGCATACCGACGCGGTGGACAGCGCCGCGATGCCGACCGCCCGCCCGATGGGCAACGGCGGCGTGCCCGGCGCCGCGCCGCAGTGGGTCAACTACTCCGCAGGCCGCCAGACCGAACTCGGTATCGCCCAGCCGCGCCAGGCCTACCTCGGCATGGTGCGCGAGGCCACCGGCGATGGCGCCGGCCGCGCCTGGCAGCCATCCACGCAGCCGCCCGCCTGGCTGGCCGATGCCCAGGCCGCCCGCGCCGACGAACCGCCCAGCCTGCTCGACCGCCTGCCGATGGGCGCTACATCGCCCTTCGTCCAGCACGACGCGGACGGCGCCGAAGCCGACGAGGCCAATCATCCGCTCGGCTACGCGGTGGCCCAGCTCCACGGCATCTACGTGCTGGCGCAGAATGCGCGCGGGCTGGTGCTGGTGGACATGCATGCCGCGCACGAGCGCATCCTGTACGAACAGATCAAGACCGCGCTCGAAGCGCGCGAACTGGCCGTGCAGCCGCTGCTGATCCCGGTCACGCTGCCGGCCAGCCCGGTCGAGATCGGCGCAGCCGAGGAACATCAGGAAACGCTGACCCTGCTCGGCTTCGACATCGCCCCAGTCTCCCCGACCACGCTGGCCGTGCGCGCCATTCCCGCGCTGCTCAAGCAGGCCGATACCGAGGCGCTCGCGCGCGACGTGCTGCGCGACCTGCAATCCTACGGCGGCTCGCGCGTGCTGGCCGAGCGCCAGAACGAGCTGCTCGCCACGCTGGCCTGCCACAGCGCCGTGCGCGCCAATCGCAAGCTCACGCTGGAAGAGATGAACGCGCTGCTGCGCCAGATGGAGCAGACCGAGCGCGCCGACCAATGCAACCACGGCCGCCCCACCTGGGTGCAGCTCACCGTAGCCGAGCTGGACCGGCTGTTCCTGCGTGGCCAGTAACGGTTCGTCGATGTCTGCCTTGCCTTCTGGCCATCCGCCCGTGGTCTGCCTGCTCGGCCCCACCGCCTCCGGCAAGACCGCCGCCGCGCTGGCGCTGGCCGCGCGCGCGCCGGTGGAGATCATCAGCCTCGACTCCGCGCTGGTCTATCGCGAGATGGACATCGGCACCGCCAAGCCCACGCGCGACGAACTGGCCAGCGTGCCGCACCACCTGATCGACATCATCGATCCGGCCGACAGCTACTCCGCCGCGCAGTTCGTCACCGATGCCGAGCGGCTGATCGGCGAAATCCGCGCGCGCGGCCGGGCGCCGCTGATCGTGGGCGGGACCATGCTCTATTACAAGGCACTGACGCAGGGCCTGAACGATCTGCCGCAGGCCGACGCCACGCTGCGCGCCGAACTTGACGCGCTGGCGGCCGAACGGGGCTGGCCGGCGCTGCACGCGATGCTGGCCGAGGTGGACCCGGTCACCGCCGCCCGGCTGGCGCCCAACGATGCGCAGCGCATCCAGCGCGCGCTGGAGATTTTCCGCCTGAGCGGGCAGCCGATGTCCGCGCTGCTGGCCCGCCAGGCCGACGCCCGCACCTTCACCGGCGCGGCCGATGCGCGCTACCGCGTGATCGCGCTGGAGCCGTCGGATCGCGCGGTGCTGCACGCACGGATCTCGGACAGATTCGATGCGATGCTGGCCGGCGGCCTGATCGACGAAGTGCAGCGGCTACGCGCGCGCGGTGACCTGCATCTCGGCCTGCCGTCGATGCGCTGCGTCGGCTACCGGCAGGTGTGGGAGTACCTCGACGGCGCCTGCGACGCCGCCACCATGCGCGAGCGCGGCATCGCCGCCACGCGCCAGCTCTGCAAGCGCCAGCTCACCTGGCTGCGCAGCACGCCCGAGCGCGTGAGCGTGGACTGCCTCGCCCCGGACTACGTGGCCCAGGTGGCCCGGCTGGCCGGGATGTTGGGGTAGGATTGCCGCTTTCCTTCGCACCATTGCTGCCCACTACCGCTCCCATGACCGCCTTCGCCATCCGCCCTGCCGCGCCCGCAGACAGCGCCACGCTGTTCCGCCTGATCGCCGCGCTGGCCGAGTACGAAAAGCTGACCCATCTGGTCGAAGCCACGCCAGAGAAAATCCAGAACGCGCTGTTCGGCGACCGCCCGCACGCCGAGGCAGTGCTGGTGGAGGTGGAGACGGCGGCCGGCCGGCAGGCGGTCGGATTCGCGCTGTTCTTCCACAATTTTTCCACCTTCCTGGCCAAGCCGGGCCTCTATCTCGAAGACCTGTTCGTGGAGCCGGCATGGCGCGGCCACGGGCTGGGCAAGGCGCTGCTGCGCCATCTGGCCGGCATCGCCCTGTCGCGCGGCTGCGGCCGCTTCGAATGGTCGGTGCTGGACTGGAACCAGCCGTCGATCGATTTTTATCAGGCGATGGGGGCCGATGTGATGCCGGACTGGCGCATTTGCCGCGTGACCGGGGAGGCGCTGACGAAGCTCGGCGGCCAGCCCTGAGGCGCTGCGCCGCGCGCAAGGCCCAAAAACAAAAACGCCCGATGTTGTGAACTGCACCCCAAAAGTTGGACACCAACTTTTGGGGTGTTTTTTCATGTATCGGTACTCGGAGCAGTTCAGGCTGACAGTTATCCAGAGCTACCTGGACGGTCAGGCAGGCTATGGTGAGATCGCCAAACGCCATGAAATAGACAG